>NZ_AUEY01000014.1 GCF_000426225.1 Desulforegula conservatrix Mb1Pa | reverse complement strand
CTCGCTGGTTTCCAGCACGAACCCCATGTTACTGGAGGTGGTAAAGCAGCTGTAGAGCATCCATCCTTCAAATGGGTCAATATAATACTTGGTAACTTAAAAAATGCGCTCAAAGGTACTTATCATGCAATTAATCGCAAGCATGTTCCGCGGTACCTGGCAGAATTTCAGTACAGATTCAATCGCCGATATGATCTGCCGTCCATGATTCACAGACTGATTTATGTTGCTCTTAGGACTCCACCCATGCCATCAACCATGCTTTCTATGGCTGAAGCAGAGTGGTAATCAGATAAAATAATGTGGTTATGCTCAATTCTCAGTAACATTTGAAAGTTCATGGGCTTAACATTTTTAAAACTCTAAAATCATCAGTTTTTTGCCTACTAACAAAACCATAAAGTTTTTGCGGAGCTTTTTACAAAAAACGACCCGCAGGAGGCACTCGGCTTAACGTCGGATTACGGACAAAGGGAGTCCTAATCCGACCTACACATCACCCTTTTTTGATGGCAAATTAACCATAAAAGGCACTTCTTAACTGAAAATCAGGCAGAGCCACATAAAATAATAAAGATGGATTAAAAAGCAAAGTGGATAAATATGAATCTCGCAAAAACTTCATTATTGCGGGTTAACTGCCGTAATCCATCATCTTATGAAAAAATAATAATAAGAGACTCCTGCGAGGATAAATCGATATATGGCAAAGGACGCAAGGCTGGATTTATTTAAAAACCTTATCAGCCAAATGATTGAGAAATAAGCCACAACAAATGCAACGGCAAATCCGGCAGCAAAAAATTTAAGATCCGAAATGGAAAGAAGCTTCCAGATCTTAAGAAAATCATAAAGACATGCGACACCCATCAAAGGGACAGCTATTATAAAAGAGAATTCAGCGGCTGATTTCCTGCTCATTCCAAGAAGAAGTCCTCCTGAAATTGTTGAGCCGGATCTTGAAAACCCTGGCCATAGAGAAAGTATCTGGAAAAGACCGACTAAAAAAGCCTGTTTGACAGTTATTTTATCAATATCATCTATGAGATGCTGTTTCGCAAATTTTTCTGCTGCAAGCATGACAATTGAGCCTAGTAAAAGACCTATTATCACCGTATTCGTTGAAAAAAGATGGTTCTTGATCGGCTTGTGGAGGATATAGCCTATACCCATTACAGGCACAATCGCAGCCATGACATGTATTAATGACAGCCCATTTTCTTTGTAATTCACCAGTTTGAGTTTTTCAGGCCTAAGCATGTCCATGAATTTATCTCTGTAAAGTATCAATACGGCAAGGATTGCTCCAAGCTGGATAAACACTTCAAAAACAGATGCTTTTTCACCTGTGAAGCCTATCATGTTGCCCACAAGAATCATATGGCCTGTAGAAGAAATTGGAAGATATTCTGTAAGCCCTTCGACAATACCAATAATCACTGCAATAAAGTATTCGCTCATTTAAAATCCATAAAGTGTCGACTAAATCTATATTGACAAAGCCGCAAAAAATCCAATTCCCGTCATTACGACTAAGGCCGGAATCCAGAAGTACCTGAAAATACTGTATGCCGAATCAAGCTATACATGGCGCTGAAGCATTTTTCTGACTTTTTGCGAGACCATCTATATTGACGCTATATAAAAGTCTTCAATTTCAAGTTCTGCTGTTGTCTATTGCAACTTTAAGATAAAGATCGCCTCGCTCACCCCCGGCCTGAATCCGGCCCAACCCCTTCAGCCTTATCATTTTCCCAGGAGCCACTCCTGCGGGTACATCGACTTTATAAATTCTGCTCTGGAATCCCCAGGGGACATTGACCATCTTGGTAGTTCCTGTGAGAGCCTCATATCCGGTAATAACTATTGTCCCGTAAAGATCGGGCTGATCCATAGGACTCATTGGCCTTATTGTCTGCAACCCGAATGTCTTCTTCCTCTGGGTTGCGTTTGACAATATATTGGAAGATCCTGGAGATGGTAATCTGCAAAAAAATTTCAGCATGAATACGCCGAAAACAAATCCGCCTATATGGGCCCACCAGGCAATTCCGGAAGCGTTAATCCCTGAACCCATGACACTGAAAATCTGAAGAATGAACCAAAATCCAAGAAAAACATAAGCCGGGATTTCCCATATAAATGGGAAAAAAAACAGGGTTAGGATCTTTGCCTTTGGATAAAGAATAAAATATGCGCCCATAACTCCGGCGATAGCTCCGCTGGCGCCTATTATGGGTATGTTGGAATTCGGCCCTGAAATAAAATGGGCGAGGCAAGACACAAAACCGCTAAGAATATAAAACACAAGATATTTGGCTGGTCCCATATGATCTTCGACATTATCGCCGAAGATATAAAGAATCCACATATTTGAAATAAGATGAAAAAAGCCTCCGTGCAGGAACATGAAGGAAACTAAAGAAAAGAACTGCTGATCCATGGAAAATGCAAGCCCGATTTCCCTGATCGTATATCTTGCGGGCACAAATCCGTATGTATATACAAATGCGTTCTCGTTTGACCCGAGCATCAGCTGAATTAAAAATACGGCAATATCTACTGCAATAAGCGAGTAATTTACCACAGGGTAGTTCTTGGAAGGTATGTTATCTCTGATAGGAAACATTAAGCCTTATACCCTTAATCCTTGCTGATGATTCTCATGCTTATATCAACAGACTTTGCCTGATGAGTGAGAGCTCCTGAAGAAACAATATCAACGCCTGTATTGGAAAGAAATGCAAGCCTGTCTTTTCTTACCATTCCCGAGACCTCAACAAGAGCTCTGCCATTAATAGTTTTAACTGCGGCAAGAATTTGTTCATCATTCATATTATCGAGCATAATGACATCTGCTCCGGCATCAAGTGCTTCTCCAAGCTCCTGCATATTTGTAACTTCAACCTCAATTTTAAGCAGATGATGGGCGTTTGCTCTGGCCGTTTCGACAGCTTTTTTGACTCCCCCGCATACAGCTATATGATTATCCTTGATCAGAATACCGTCATAAAGGGCAATACGATGATTACCCGCCCCCCCTACCCTGACCGCATATTTTTCAAGAACTCTCCAGCCAGGAGTTGTTTTTCTCGTGTCGACCAATCTGGTTTTACCCGAATCCCCCATCTCGGCAATATAGGCCCTAACATGGGTGGCTATGCCGCAAAGCCTCTGAAGAAAATTGAGGGCCGTGCGTTCTCCTTCAAGAAGCACTGTCAGCTTTCCGCTTATTTCAGCAATGATACTGCCATTTGTTATAAATTCGCCGTCAATGAAATTAAATTTAACCATGGTTTCAATGTCCAGCTTCTTAAAAACCGCTTCCACTGTTTCAGATCCTGCTAAAATAAGATCTTCCTTTGCCACAATCTCAGCTAATCCGCTCTTTTCCTTTGAAACAAGCAACTGGGTTGTTATATCGCCAGGGCCAAGATCTTCCTCAAGAGCAAGCTGTATGAGCTTTTCCACATGAATATTCATATCAATACCTGAAAAATAAGGCCCTGACTGACTGAATGTGCTCTTATTCAATTAATCAGGGCCTGGCTTTTTTTAAATTTAACTTGAAAAATTTTTTATCTTGTCGAGATTGGCCTGAAGTTTTCCGTGTTTCTCACTTGCCTGATCATGATCTTCTTTAACTTTTTTGATTACCTTTTCAGGAGCCTTGGAAGTGAATTCAGGATTTTCAAGCTTTTTAGAAAGAGAGTCCATTTCCTTGGACACCTTGGCCATTTCCTTTTCCAGGCGTTCGGCTTCTTTGGCAAAATCTATTACGCCCACAAGAGGAACAAAAACAGAGACTTCGCCGGCAATGGCTGTTGCCGCAGACTTTGGCCTTTCACCAGGCTTTCCAATTTCAATGGATTTGAGCCTTGCAAGGTTTATAATCAAATCCTGATTGCTTATCAGTGTATCCATCGTGAAAGGATTATCTGTCTGTAAAATGGCTTCGAGCTCAACAGAAGGATTGATGTTCATTTCACCCCTGATGTTCCTGATGCCGCTGATTACAGCGATTACAGCCTCCATGGAAACTTCCGCCTCCGGAATATAAGGAACCCTCTGTGCAGTATAATTAACTGTAGGATAATCGGCCTTCATGATTGATCCTTCTGTTCCGGGAAGTCTGTGCCATATTTCCTCGGTGACAAAAGGAATAAAAGGATGGAGCATAATGAGCATGTCTTTCAGAACCCTTAAAAGAACCGCTTTGGTTGCGACCATCTTTTCTTCGCCTTTTTTACCGAAAAGAATCGGCTTGATGGCCTCTACGTACCAATCACAGAACTCATTCCATACGAATTTATAAAGTATGGAAGCTGCGTCATTGAATCTGTATTCGTCAAGCGCTGTGGAAACTGTGGCGGTCGTATTATATAGTCTTGAAAGCATCCATTTGTCAGGAAGGGAGAGTTGCTTCATATCAAATTCAGGATAATCCTTGTCAAGGTGCATAAGGGCAAAACGCGAAGCATTCCATATTTTGTTTATGAAATGCCGGTAACCTTCTATTCTGTTTTCAGAAAGTTTTATATCTCTGCCCATTGCGGCAAAAACAGCAAGGGTATAGCGGAAAGCATCTGCGCCATAAACATCTATAATTCCGAGGGGATCAATTACGTTGCCCTTGGACTTACTCATTTTCTGGCCATTTTCGTCACGTACCAGGGCATGCACATAGACATCCTTGAAAGGAACTTCATCCATGAAATAAATACCCATCATCATCATTCTTGCAACCCAGAAAAACAGAATGTCAAAACCTGTTACAAGAACAGAGGTCGGATAAAATGTTTCGAGCAGTTTTGTATTTTCAGGCCATCCCATGGTTGAAAAAGGCCACAATGCAGAACTGAACCAGGTATCAAGAACATCCTCATCCTGCTTGATGTTCTTTGATCCACAAGCTTTGCATGAGGACGGATCTTCCAGGGAAACCGTTATTTCATTGCAATCCGCACAGTTCCACGCGGGAATCTGATGCCCCCACCATATCTGCCTGGAAATGCACCAGTCGCGAATATTATACATCCATTCATAATAGGTTTTCGACCATGTGGATGGAATTATTCTGGTTCTTCCATTCTCAACCGCAGCAATTGCTTTGTCTGCAAGAGGTTTCACCTTTACGAACCACTGGGTCGAAAGATTTGGCTCTATAACAGTTTTGCATCTGTAGCAGTGGCCTACGCCATGAACGTGGGGATCTTCCTTAACAAGAAGACCGGCTTCTTTAAGAGCTGCAACGGCTTCAGTCCTGCATTTATTTCTGTCAAGCCCCTGGAATTTTCCTGCACCCTCAAGCATTGTTCCGTCATCGCCAATAACCTTGACATAATCGATATTATGTCTTGACGCTATCTCAAAGTCATTGGGATCATGTGCAGGCGTAACCTTAAGTGCCCCGGTCCCAAACTCGGTGCTGACGTATGCATCCCTTATTATTGGGATGATTCTGTCAGTAAGCGGGAGCCTGACTTTATCAGATGGAAGATTCCGGAATCGAGGATCTTCCGGATTCACGGCCACTGCAGTATCGCCAAACATGGTTTCAGGGCGTGTTGTGGCAACGATCAGACCGCCTTCGGCGCCTTCAAAAGGATAATTAATATGATAAAGAACGCCTTCCTTTTCTTCATGCTCAACTTCAAGATCTGCCAGAGCCGTGTTGCAACGCGGACACCAGTTTATTATGTATTTGCCCTTATAGATAAGTCCGTCATCATAGAGCTTGACAAAAACCTTGCGGACCGCCTTTGAAAGACCTTCATCCATTGTAAAGCGTTCCCTTGACCAGTCACAGGACGCGCCAAGGTGTTTAAGCTGGCCGATGATTGCACTCCCGGATTGTTCCTTCCACTTCCATACTTCTTCTATGAATTTTTCCCGGCCAATTTCATGCCTTGTCTTGCCTTCGGAAGCCAGTTTTTTCTCGACAACGTTCTGGGTTGCAATACCGGCATGGTCTGTGCCAGGCATCCAGAGAACATTGTCCCCCATGAGTCTCCTGTACCTGCAGAGAATATCCTGAAGGGTATTATTAAGAGCGTGCCCCATATGAAGGACGCCTGTTACGTTCGGAGGGGGAATTACTATGCTGAATGGCTGGTTGTCGCTTTCATCCATTGCAGAAAAAAGCCCTTCTTTCTCCCAAAATTCATACCATTTTCTTTCAACATCCTTTGGAGAATACCCTTTATCGATCAAACCTTCACTCATGAGAAACCTCTTAATGTTTAGCCTGAATTATAATCATGGACCTGAAGGGCCTCTAAAAATCGATATTCTGGCAAAAGCCATATTGCTTTGACATAAAATTGACAAGATAGCAAAAAACCCGATTTCCGTCATTCCGGCGCAGGCCGGAATCCAAAAATAATATAAATAATGGATGCCGGATCAAGCAAGGCATGACGCTGACTCTTTTATTCGCCTTTTTGCCAGCCCGCCAAAATTATAATTTTCAGAGATATCCTGTATCTTGTATCCATTAAAATCAGAGCAAATATAACAGCACATAAAACTAAGCCCGGAAACATGAAATCATGCCCGGGCTGTATCATAAATCAAAAAGCAAGACGAGTTTAAAAAGAAAAATTATTACTGATCTTCCATATTGTTGGAAGTAAGACTTTTCTTAAGATTTGATAATTCCTCTCTGACTACTCTTTCAATGACTTCAGAAAGCATGATTTCAATCCGGTCGGTAAACAGACGCGTAACCACCCTTTCGACCGCAGCTTCCACCTGCTCAACTGAAAGGCCAGACATAACCGAGGATTCACCGTAAGGAAAACTATCTTCAGAAATATCCATATCAGATGTAATTTCAAGTTCTCCGTCTTCCCTGTAATCAGAATCATAATCGTTTACAAGGTCAATCTCGTCATAATCCTCTTCAGCCCTTGATGAGCGAGGAGTATCGTCAATATACAAATCATCTGTTTTGGATTTTGAAAGCAAGGGATCATATTGAAGAGTTTCGTCCGAAACCAGATCCTCAATCTCAAGAAGCTCGTCTTCCAGAGACTCGAAATCAGATATAATGTCTTCATCCGAGAGCTCTTCAATATGCTCCTCATCCGAAAGATCAATAATATCATCATCCTTAATCATATCGCCTTGTTCCAGGCCAATGGAATTGGCCTCTATACTGTCATCAAGATCAAGAACTTCTTCATCGTCAATTATATCTATCAGCTCCTCTGATTCATCCATACAGATATCAAGGGCCGCCTCATCAATATCAAGTCCGGCAGTCAATGAATCGGACGATTTTTTTACGCTGTCTTCTTCAAGCATATTATCCAATTCAATAATCAGCTCTTCATCCGAAAAACCTGGGGACTCACCTGGAGATTTAAATACCTGATCATTGTTATCTGAATTATTCATTTTAGCTCCACCAGAATTATCAATAATTGTCATAAATCCCCCGATGTATTAAACTGACAGTGAGCAACCTGCAAAGTTGCGGACTAAAATTGCCTTTTATACCTAACATATTAAAGATGAAGAACGAATAAAAGGAATGACTTTGATAGTAGTCAAAAAAAATACCACACAGGCTAATTGGTGTCAACATATTTACTTTATTATAAATAATGTAGTAATACTAAAATGACGGGATTATATAAATGAGGCGATTTTTTATAGATAACATTATTTCAGGTGCTTCAGAAATCATAATTGAAGGCCAGCAAGCCATTCACATAAAAAACGTATTAAGAATAAAAACAGGCGCAGAGATAGCACTCCTGGATGGATCAGGATATGAATATAAAGGAGTAGTTAAAGATTTTTCAGGACAGGCGGCAATAATAAAAATATTAAGCAAAACAGATAAAATACCTGCCAGAGGAACACAGATTTCATTGGCATTTGGATTTTTAAAAGAAAACAAAATCGATGACCTGATACGCCCGCTTACTGAGTTAGGGATCAATAAAATCATACCCTTTTTTTCGGACAGAAGCGTATCAAGACCGGCAAGTGATAAAATAGAAAAAAAAATGAGCAGGTGGGATAAAATTTCCTCGGAGTCTATCAAACAGTGTAACAGGGCGATCAAGCCTGACATCACATTTTTTGAAGGATTTGATGAAATTATTAAGCATTCAAAGAATTATGATAAAAAAATAATTTTCTATGAAAAAAACACCGAATCATTCCTCATTCATGATTATGCATCCTCAGATTATGTGAAACCCAAGACTGCCATTGCCCTTATCGGACCTGAAGGCGGCTTTACTGAAAAAGAAGTTGCAATGGCTTTGGATAATGGGTTTGAGTCATATTCCTTGGGGCTTGGAATTTTAAGGGCTGAAACGGCAATAATATCAGCCGCAGCAATAATCCAATACATTTACATGAGCCCTGATAAAAAAATCGACCATAATCACACTTAAGGCCAAGAACAGTATAATCAATAAAAACATATAATTAAACCCGAGATAAATATATAAGGGCATAAAACAAATAAAAATAATAATAGAATCGATAAAAACATCTTGACATGAAAAGGCCGATCTCTTATAAACAGCCACGTTTTGAGTGCCCAGGTAGCTCAGTCGGTAGAGCAGTGGACTGAAAATCCGCGTGTCGGCAGTTCGATTCTGTCCCTGGGCACCACAAAACTTCTAAGCCAAATAAGATTAATGACGATATAATAAAGACCATCAGAGTAATCTGATGGTTTTTTATTTTTGGCTTTTTTGAAATTCAATTATGCCGAGGTCACAAAAATTCCATTGCCGTCATTCCGGCGAATGCCCGAATTCAGAAGTAATTGAAAATACAAAGATGCCGGATCAAGTCAGGCATGACTCCGACACCTTTTTTTGACTTTTTGCGACCTTGTCAAGACGGTCAAAAAGGCAATCTTTAGAGGTAGTCAAATAAATTAGCACAATATCTGCGTAAGATTCTTATTCCACTTGAATTCTGAAATATTAACCGCTTTAAGACCATCCTTGGATTCAACAAGGTCAAATTCAATTATCGCTCTTTTTGATTTAAGTTCCGAAATATAAGAATTATCTGCTTGCCTGCCTTCGAGATTGAACTGGTTAACATGGCAGAAAATATTATCGATTATATCAGAAGGCTTGAGACCTGTTCTCATGGTTAAAAAACCGAATCCCCTCTCTTCATTAAAAGCATGAAGAATCCCCCTGAATTTCTGGACATTGGAATCCTTGAGAATGCCGGGAACCAGAAAACCGGAAAAGTAATTATCAACCTCGATTTTCAATTCGGAACTAGTGTTCGCAAATGAAATAAGGTCAACTCTTTTACCTCTGGTCTGTAATGCTCTAACAAGTTTAAGAAAATCTCCATCACCACTTCCCAGAAGAATATAATCCAGATTCTCGGACTGAAGAAGGGCATCTACGGCAAGGTCAAGATCAGCATTCGCCTTTACAACAAGTTCACCTTCTGAATCATAATATTTTTTAACCTGTTTCAGAACAAGATGAAACCCTGTCCTTCTTATTGCTGCCCTATAACTCTCATTCCTGTCTCTATATGCCTGATCAATCTTCTCCCTCTCACTGTCCATGGCAAGGTATGCGTTGGCCCTTAGAACTGTTGTACCCTGAACTTCTGCCAGCTCTTTTATAACCTCATACCTAAGCCCCCAGCCCCCATTTCTGTTCAGGTTTTCAACATCAAGAAATATCCCTGCTTTGAGCATCAGTGTCTCCTGTAAAAAATCTTGAAATAAAAATGTTTTAAAACTAAAGAATGGAACTCAGGCCATAACAATAAGAAGAGTTCCTGAAAACTGGAATATAAAATTGACAAGATAGCAAAAAGTCCGATTTCCGTCATTCCGGCGGGGCCTGTTCCTGTGAAAACCGGGAGCCGGAATCCAGAAGCATCTTATAATCTGGATACAGAATCAAGTCAGGCATGACGCTGAAGCCCTTTTCTGACTTTTTGCGAGACCATCAAAATTCATAAAATCAGAATATTCATACTATGAAGATTAAAAACAAAAAAATAAAAAAAATAATTCCTTTAATAATTATAGGCTTTCTCTGCTGTTCCATTTCTTCATTTGCAGAACCCCCCCCCGAAAACCAATCAAAAAGCCAAACTGATGCTCAAGAACTTTCACAACCCCTTGCCGAGCTTCAGTCATCCATAACAGGAGCAATTGAGCAGGAAGAATCACATCTCGGTGAGATTACTAAATCAATCGTCGACGAAAAAAACGTAACGGAAAAATTGGATAAGGAAATAGGTGTATACAAGATACTTATTTCTTCTGCCCAAAACCTTCTCATCATTCCGGACACTGATATTGATATCCTCGAAAAGAACTCAGAGGAATTAGGCCTCACGCAAACAGAGCTTGAAGAGAAACAGGAACAAATCAATGCAAACAGTTTGGAAAATACAAAAAACATTGAAACAACCAATGAAAAAATCCAGATAAGCCAGAAACAGATTGATTCAATCAAAAAAGAGTATGGTAAAGAAAAAGATATAAAGCAAATCCTAAAAATGATCGAAGACCTGAACAGGATCAGAAACGAAAAACTGAAAGCACTTAATCAACTGGATGTTATTTATGAAAAACAGATAAAACTTTTGAGTTCGGTTATAGAACCATATTCCGATCTTGCTGCAAAGGTAGAAGAAAAACTTAGGGTCAGAAAGCAGGAAGTTTTATTTGAGAGAAACCACAACATTGTTACACAGTTAAAACCTGCGGTCGTATTGAAAGACCTCAAGCTGATAACAAATTCTGCGGTCAGTTTCTTCACCAAGGACTTCTGGCAGCACAAATTTTCCAAATCAGCTTCAAGTGATATTTACTCTCTTATTTTTCATATATTAGCCATTTTGTTTTCATTATTTATTCTAAGAACCATAAAATCACATTTAAAGCTCAGGGATATTATTCCACCGGAAAGCAGGCTTAGGAATATCGGAAGTATCCTGTTTTTCATTGATCAGGCTTTTGTTCTTGGAACCCTGACGGCCTCTTTATTCATTTATGAACGCTTCAAAGAATTTTCAGGAATTTATGCATTCCTTAATCCGGTTCAGAGGATATCAGCATCTTTATTGACTCTTTACCTGTTCAGCTCTGCCCTTGATATTTACCTCAAAAACAGTCAAAGCTCTCTCTCTCAGTATATAATTGCAAAAAAACCTTTTTTTATAAGATTTTTTTATATTTTCAGTAGTTTATATATTTTAATCGAATGGATTTCAGGAAGTGGTTCAACCATTCTTTTAATTTCCAGGTTATTTCTTGAAATTGCTGCTGTCATTTGTTTCACTGTTATTTGGAAAAATATCAGCAAAGAAAATCAGCCGGACAGTGATAAGAAAGAAAATTCATTTAATGCTGTCAAATGGGCCGGATATACGATTACAGGCGCAGGCCTTATTCTTGAAATTGCAGGATATGGCTACCTCACAATTCACTGGTATCAGGGCTGGATTATTACCGCAACGGTTACCAGCCTAATCTACTTCTGCCTTAATGCACTCAAAGAGTGGGATGATCTGGCCAAGGACAAAGAAGTAAAAAACGGGGTCTCAGAAGGAAGCCAGCCAGAAAAACACAGTGTGTATCCGCTTTACTGGTTAGGAATAAGAGTATTATCCGCAATCGTCTTTCTCATAGGAATTGGAACCGTAGCATATATTTGCGGAGCAAGAGAAAAAGTATTTGAAGGAGCTTGGGGACTTATCACCCAGAAGGTGGAAATTGGCGGTACAAAATTCAGTATTTCAAATACAGTATTGGCTTTTTTTGTTATACTTCTGACCCAGACTTTTACGAGGATATGGCGCTCATTAATGATGGGGCGCATACTCAAGAACAGTGGCATAGAAAGCGGCCTAAAGGATTCCATCACAACAATATCCTCATATCTTATATGGGGATTGGGTATCCTGACTGCCATGCATGCATTTGGACTGAGTACTACGTCTTTGACAGTAGGATTCGGCGCACTTGGAATTGGCCTCGGATTCGGCCTTCAAAACATTTTTAATAATTTTATCAGCGGACTAATACTTCTTTTTGAAAGACCTATTCAGGTTGGAGATGTAGTTGAAATCAACAATGTGCTGGGAATGGTAACAAAAATCAATGTCCGGTCTACCCTGGTTCAGACATACAGTAACGCTTCATTTATTATTCCAAACTCCGAGTTCATTAGCAACAGAGTCATCAACTGGAGCCATAAAGATCCTTATATCAAAAGAGATGTTAAATTAGGCGTGGCTTATGGCTCTGACACACAAAAGGTAAGATCCGTGCTTTTAGAAGCTGCGGATGCTGTTCCTGAAATACTTAACTTCCCAATGGCTCCGTCAGTATCATTTATAGATTTCGGAGACTCTTCACTTGATTTCAAAATTAAATTCTGGACAACAATTGATGACTTTTCAGCTGCTGAAAGCACCCTGCGGTTCGAAATCGAAAAAAGATTCAGGGAAAATGAAATAAATATTCCATTCCCTCAGAGAGAAATAAAAATAATAAAGGAATAACCTGTTAATAATCTGCTGGAGTGCAGTTCCTATATTTTATAATAAAACTGCATTTCAACGGAACCAATTCGTATATTGTCATACTCTTCGAGCTTGACCGAAGTGCTTACAGCCTCTCCATTAACCCTTGGCTTTACAAGCCCGCCCACGTAACTGAGAAGATATCCCTCAGGAGTTCTGTTGATACTGGCTGCAACCTTCCCCATCATAACACCCTTAACTATAATATCACACTCAGGGTCCTTCCCAATTTTCGTAATTTTTTTATTAAGCTCTATATTGCCATTACCCCCTTCTATGAAGAAAAGCATTGCAACGTCATCTATTCCTCCAGGAGTCATCCCCTTGGATGCATTCAAGAATTCATCAATGTCAAAAGATCGTGATGCTGTCGAAACCGATTTAACCTCAATGGGCGTTTCATCCATGAGTATTGTCTGATCCATTCCTGAATCAATTTCTCCAGGAGAAATTTCACCCGGTTTATACTGAAAAAAAAGAGTATGCTTTCCAATACTAACCTGATCACCATTTTTCAGATAACAGGTATCAACTCTCCTGCCATTGACATACGTACCATTTTTGCTTTTGAGATCTGTCAGAAGAAACCCTGAGCTGGTGCAGTCAACCTTTGCGTGATCACCCGAAACCACAAGGCTCGCAATAACAACATCATTATTCTCTCTTCTCCCGATATTAAGGGGCTTATTTTTCTCAAGTTCATATTCTTTAAGAACATTATCTTTATACTTTAATATCAATACAGGCATAATTTACCCACTCCATTGAAATAAAAATTAATAACAAAGCTTACCGAATCATGAACAGAATCAGAAAAGGCCCCAAAAACCCCATTTCCTTTTCACTTTTTTTACCTTGATTATGAGCACAGTGATATTGTCCTCGCCGCCCCTTTCATTGGCCATATCAATCAGAATATCACAGGCTTTTTCAGAACGTTTTGACATTACAATATCCCGTATCTCACTAACCTGAATTTTGTCAGTCAATCCATCTGAGGCAATAACTATATAGTCATTTTTATAGCACGGCACCTCAAAGAATGATGGTTCAACATCAGCTTTAACGCCAACGCTTCTTGTTAGAATATGACTCTTTAATGAATTATCGAAAATGGCGTTGGGATTCCCTATGCTCTGCTGCTTAGCTTTTTCACTCAAATATGTATGCGGCACATAAACCCTGCATATTTCGCCCTTATGTATCCAAAGGACCGGACTGTCGCCAACATTTGCAGAAACAAAGGAATTCTCCGTAAAAAAAACAGCGGATAAAGTAGAGCCCATACCTTTACAGTCCGAAGAATTTTGAGACTCGGAGTAGACAGCGCTATTGGCCTCTTCAAAGCATGACAGCAGTAATGCAGACTCTTTTGATACAAGCGTTTCATCATAATAATTGGGAGTCATGACCCCATTAATATATGCTCTCATTTTTTCTTTGATAGTATCAACTACAATACGGCTTGCAACTTCCCCTGCTTTGTGACCGCCCATTCCATCAGCTACTGCATATAGATTTATTGACTTATCCACCAGAAAACTGTCTTCATTCAGTTTTCTTTTTTTACCAACGTCGGTTTTCGCTACTGCTTCAACTAATACCATGTAATTATCCTTGGTAAATGGACATAGTGACCTTTTTCAGGACTTGAAAAATTTCCTGCTCAGGTAGAACCTTTTCCATAGATCATTGTCAAAAAACCTGATCGTTTCTCCAAACATCAACACTAAAAGATTAAAAACAGAAATTTCAGGTTTATCAAAAGAGCGGATAGAATCTTTCATCTTTACGTACCATTCGGCCCTTTTTTTAACTACAATAATGAAACGGATAAATTCGGAAGCATTATTAAAAAACTCCCATTTAATTTCTTCTTTCAAGAACTGAAAACTATTATTAAGCACCCCTTGTTCCAATTCATGGGAACTGGAGTTTATTATTGAACTGCGCTTTGATTTGTCACTAAAAAATGGCTGATTAATCACCAAATCGGATATATATTTTGAAGATTCTTCAATGGCATCAAGGCAATGCTCAATAAATTCTTTTCTAGAAATATCAGTCAATCTGACTCTGATTAATGAAAAATACTCATTATTATTTAACATTTTAGAACCAAACTCTTTTAAAGCAGACTTCCAATATAAGCTATTGGACTTAACGTAATCATCATTAACCAAATCATCTTTTTTTCTGGCCAATGTTCCCTGTATTTCAAAAATATGCCGAGATGTATCAGAAAAAAGATGATCAAAAGTAACAATTCTATAGATCATTGCTGTGATTGCATGCCAGTCCTGCATAAAAAAAACGGTTCCAAGGTCTCCGAATAAGTCCGTATTCTTTTCATTAAGAAAAAGATGTGACGGAGTCGCATAATTGGGTGTACCAGCAAGCATTGGCTGGGGAATCGGATCATTGCTGTAGTCTATGGCTGTTTCAAGATCAATAAGTCCGATATCAAAGCGCTCAAAATTTTTTAAAAACTGAGGAAACTCATCTTTTTTACCATCAAGGAAAAGGTTATCGGGCTTAAGATCCCTAAGAGCAATTTTTCTTTCCCTCAGTCTGATAAGCAGGTTTACTGAATTAGTTATTACTGATGAAAAAACCGGGGCAAGATTTTTTTTTCTTATGCGAGTAACAAAATCCTGAAGAATTTTATGATAATCTTCAAGTATGGATTTGGATTCTTCAAAAAAGGCGGAAATCAGCTTATCTATATAATTGAATGTATCGTCACCCAATCCATATTCGTCCTTGTTTAAATCCTTGCCTGACAGCTTGCCATAGAAAATGCCTTTAATAATATGTGGGGGCAATGATTCCTGAACGCCTTTTTCTTTTGCATAAAATAAAATTCTGTATTCGCATTCCTTGAAAATATTGGAAAGCTGGTATGGAAGATCAGGCATATCAGCACCGTAACGTCCCTGAAAAGCCGGAGGTTCCAGAACGAGGTGGGCGTACCCTTTAATCTCTTCCTTAACCAAAGAGTCTGTGTCATGTATCATTCTCAAAGCTTGATCCAAAAAGTAATTTTCAGAAAGCTCCATGAAATAAACAAAACCTTTTTCTATCTTAAGAAAATCATGAATACTGGTTTTTGTTTTTAATATATGAAAATATCTGTTTTCTATCTGTTCGGCATTAAGAAATTCATTTTCAGACTGAGGCATAGCCTTGTTCATGACCCAGCTAATTGATGGGGTGATACTTTTAATTGGCTCAAGCATGGACGCTGTTTTTCTGTCCAGCTCAATTCTCGAACAATATTTACGAAAATCAGTAATGGGACTCGGAGGAATCTTAATAACAATATTTTGATCATAAGTAGCAAAAAAGCAGTTACTTCTGCTTCCGCTTTCAACACCGATAGGACCGACTGTAACCCTTCTCGTATACCACTCGTCAGTATTTTTAAAAACCCTCAATTCATAGACATGGAATCCGCTCTTCGAGTCCTGAGCCGATCTGAAATACCGTGAAGGGACAGAAGACGATACATTGAGCTGTGTTCTATAAAGATTTAGAAAATATTGAACTATCGACCCTATTTCAACACCTTTAAATGGGTCTTTTTCTTTATTATTTTCAGTTTCCTCAAACAATTGGCTTTTTCGTGAAATGTTCTGGGCTTTATTTTCATTTTTATCTATCTTTTTCAAAAAAAGAATAAGAGTGCATATAATTGAAACAAATAAAACCGTTATGAAGTAATCAAGGTAATGTGCGGCCTCTATAGTAGAAGGGATGCTTACAGAAGCTATTGTTACACAGATTTTTATTTTACTATCTTCCTTCTTAAGACGCATTATAAAGTCTTGAAAAAGGCTATTAACAGACAGTTTCATCAGAAAAATATCCCTCAATAAGGTAATCTGCCTTGTGATGGCAAGGAGAAACCATTATGTAAATTCAGCTACTGTTTTTCGGACATAGTGCTAGAAATTTACGCCAAAACCCTCTTCAATGCAAAGTTTTTTGTTTAAAAAAGCATAATATGCAAAACCACTGTCAAGATATTGTCTATGTTTGGTATCATCTATCATTCTCATCTTTTTTGAAGATTTGAATAATTACCACCTCCAGGAAAAACCGAGCATCGTTTCCAGAGACTTGCCAGGGATTGTACCGTAAACACCAGGTACTGTGTATGATGAATCAAAAAGATTTTTAACATTAAAAAAAAGACTCGAATTCTTAAATATAATATCATCTGCTCTGACACTTAAATTCAAAACCCATGGATCATTGTAAGACTCAACCATACCCTCCAAAGGATAAATGACCTGATCCTGTTCAAAATACTTCAATGAAACATAATTAGACAATTTGTCCGTAATCTGCCATTTCCAGAAAATGTTACCGGACAGCCTTGAACCTCTGTCATAAGGATATGAAAGATCCACGTAATGTTTGACTACTTCTCCATCGACTATATATGAATAATCATTATATTTATATATTTCCCATGGTCCGGCATTCTGTAGCCATGTCAGGCCGAATCCGATCTCGTTTGAGTACGGAAGAAGTACAGAAAAATCTGATTCGAGTCCCCATATTTTCTGATTATTTGGTTCCGAAGCTCCAACATTGGGATCTTCAAGCACATGGTCGTCAATTTTGTTATAAAAACCGGTGACAGACCCTTTAAAAATTCTATCAGGCTTGAAAGTAAGCTGAAGACTGAGATTCCTTATATACTCCATATCAGGGTCAGAATTTTCGAGCAATTGAGTACCAGAAGGAGTTCTGCAAGCAGTACCATATATCAGTTTAAGCATGAGCTCATCTGATTTCGCCCATGATAACCCTGTATTGAAACTTGGGGGACTGCCGTATAATTCGTGTATATCTTTTCTTGTTCCGGTCCATAAGTTGAAATTACCCCAATTATGACGATACTGAGTAAAAAAAGACCACATCCTTGATAAAGAATCCACAGGCGTTACAGTAGGCAAAAAATAAACATTATCAGGGCCGAGATAATCAGGGTAATATCCGTCCCATACCGGCGCATCATCAATTTCCTTGAATCTCCAGGCAACACCTGCGGTGAGTATGCCTTTTTTATCAAAAACAGAACGATCGACTGCGCCCTCAGAATAAAAAGTCCTCTCTTTTTGCGACAGGTCAAGGTCAATAATTCCTATTTCAGGATTGATCCATGAATATGCGCTTGTAAGTCTCAAGGCTGTATCCATGTCAAATCGTTGATTGGACTCAATTTTGAGCAAGCCTGAGTCGACATCCCTTGATTCAATCCAGACTTCTTTCATACCCTGGTCAGATCTGGTGTAAGGGGTAAAATATTTTGAAAAGCGTGCTGTAACAATAAAAGCCTCATTAAAAGAGACATTACCCGAAACATCTATGGATTCGGAATCCTTAATCTTCGATATCCCAGTCCTTTTGGAAGGAGATTCGGGAAAAAGCTGATTGCCGTTCCCCCAGAAGCTTACAATATTAGCAAATCTGTCATCATCTGATTCCCATTTTCTTGCCGATACAGAAAGGAACGAGTCAAAATCACCTGAATCGGATCCAAGGTTCAAATAAGCGCCATTTCTGGCCCCGGAAAACCCATTGATATAACCAGATTCAACCCCGTTTAAATCCTTACCTGTTTTGGGGACAATATTTACAATTCCTGCAAATGCATCCGGCCCCCATAAAACAGATCCTGGGCCATGTATTATTTCAACCCTTTTTACTGATGCCAGGGACAGATTCTGATCAAGATAATTAAACGACTTGCTGATTTCGGATCCAAGCGGAACCGCATCATATTGAAAAAGCACTGAATCTGCGATTCCCCTCATATAAGGCTGGGTGCCCCACTCCTTTTGAGCCATAAAAAAACCTGGAACTTCTGATAAAGCATCAGAGAGTGTATCATAACCCTTCACATCAATGTCGTGCTTAGATATCACATTTGCAATAGCAGGGGCCTCCCATGCGCTTTCTTCTCTTTTAGAAGCTATGCTCAGCATTTCAAGTTCCTCACCCACAAACAGAACTCCAGGATCTGAAGAAGCAATATTCAGAGATTCAGCCCATGAATCCGCAGACATTGTCATGATAATCAGTAAAATTGTTATGGCTGCGGATAAAAAAGCTGGCAGACTTGTTTTGCCATTATATATCATTTATTATCTTCCGCCTGTTTCATGAGAACCCTGAACTTGGCCCTGGTAAGTCCAAGAAGCTTGGCAGCAGCACTTTGGTTATTATCCGTTATTTCAAGTGCCTGCTTGACAAAATCATTTTCCAGTTTTTCAAGATCAATACCTTCCACAGGGAGCTTGAAACCTGTTGGCAGACATTTAGGCGCACCATTATTTAAAAAAAACAGTGAATCGCTGTTTATTGACCTTGAATCAAAAGACAGAATAACCGACCGTTCAACAACATTACCCAGTTCCCTTACATTGCCTGGCCAGTGGTAAGAATTCAGAATCTGCTCTGCGTCCTTCTGCAGGGAAAATCCTGGGCCATGACTTTTTAGAAAATGCCTTGCAATGGGGATAATGTCCTCGGTTCTATCCCTTAACGGAGGCATATGAATTGGGAATACATTTATTCTGAAAAACAGATCTTTACGAAAAGTACCTGCGTCCACCATCTCTTCCAGATTCTGGTTTGTTGCGCAAAGAACCCTCACATCAACCGGGATTTCCTCATTGCCTCCAACACGGTTTATTTTTCTTTCCTGCAGCGCCCTTAGAAGTTTTGCCTGGGCATCCAGCGGAAGATCTCCTATTTCATCAAGAAAAAGCGTTCCTTCAGAAGCAAACTCAAATTTCCCCTGCTTTCTTCGGTCGGCACCAGTAAAAGCACCTTTCTCGTAGCCGAACAATTCAGATTCAAGAAGCTGGCTCGATATAGCGGCACAGTTCACAGGCACAAAACGCTTATGCCGTCTATCACTCTTTTGATGAATGTATCGAGCAAGCAGTTCCTTTCCAGTTCCAGACTCACCAGTAATCATTACAGCCGAATTAGTTACAGCGACTTTTGAAGCAAGTTCCATGATCATTTCCATGGCCTTGGAAGCAAAAATCAGATCGTATTCCGAGTCCTTTTCACCAAGTTCCATCTTCAGGGTTCGGTTCTCAACCATCAGCCTGGAAATATTGAGAGTTCTCTCTACAGTCAATATTATGCGATCTTCTTCAAAAGGCTTTGTTATATAATCAACGGCGCCAAGTCTCATTGCTTCGACAGATGAATCAATCGTAGCAAAAGCCGTAATAAAGACGACGGGACAAGGACAATCAAGCATATTGATCCTTTTGATCAAAGCAAGCCCGTCCATCTTAGGCATCTTTATATCACTTATTACCATGTCGTAGCTTCCTGACTCCATCTTTGACAGAGCATCAACGCCATTCCCGGCCTGATCAACTTTAAAACCCCTTCTCTGAAGCATGATGCTCAGAAGGTGGCGCATTCTTTCTTCATCATCAACAACAAGAATATTTGACATATAAAACCTCTGCCAGAATCTCAGATACTATTATAACCGGGGATTCTGATTTCAAAAACAGCCCCGCCATTTTCATGATTTGAAGCCTCTATGGAACCTCCGTGCGACTCGGCAACCTGAGAAGCAAATGAAAGCCCAAGTCCCGTACCTTTTGACTTTGTTGTAAAAAAAGGTTCAAAAATCTTAATTAGTTCGGTTTCAGGAATGCCTTCACCCTCATCTGAAATTCGAAGAATCCAAGAACCATCCATGACCGCTGTGTCCACAAAGATCTGCCCCTTGTCCCCACTTGCCTCACAGGCGTTTTTAAGAATATTTGTAATGCATCTGGTCAAAAGGTCCTGATCGATCTCCGCATTGAAGGGCTGGTCAGAAATATTAAGATTAAAACTGACTGTTGGTTCCGGATAAATAAGAACAAATCGTTCGCAAATATCCTTGACCATAAAATTCAGGTCAGTGTCCCTGAATTTAGGATCAACCGGCCTTGCAAACATCAAAAAATCCTCTATGAGTCTGTTGAGTCTTCGTATTTCATCTTCAACATAGCTTACAAGTATATTATCCTTTTCTATGTCAAAATCCTTTTTCAAAATATCCATGGAACTCTTAATAATGCCGAGCGGATTTTTAAATTCATGCGCAATTATAAGGGAAAATTTACCTGCTTCAGCAAGGATTCTCTGGTGCATCATTTTTCTGTTTGCAGAGTTCAGCGCCTCTTTGCTTCTATCAAGAGAGTCAAGCATTGAATTGAACGCAACGGCGAGATCCCTTGTCTCAGGAATTCTGCCAGGATTTGCTCTTAACAGAGAATATCCCTGACCTATCCGCCTGGCCACACCGGCGAGGTCACTCATCTCATGTATTATTGGCCTAGAAATATAGTAAAAGATGGCAAACGCCAACGCCGTAAGAACTGCTGCCGCTACGATATACTGGGTCGAGATCTTGATCATGAGAACATCTATACCGTGTGTGCTGTATGTGATCTGAACTTTTCCTATAGAATCCTGTTTCATTGGATCAGGGGCGTTGCTTATGCCGGAGGCTGGTTCAAATAAAATATTTTCATCACCTGATTTTTTAAAGACAACCGGCATTTCGACATTTGAAAGAGGCCCGCTGACTTCCCTGTCAAGATCGACCAACAGATTGTTCTGATTGTCCAGAATAACAACTCGAGCGACATCCTCTTCTCCGAGAAGATTCAAGGCAAGAATTTTTAAGCCGGCTCTGTCACCGATTAGAACCCCGACTTCAGCATTAAGCGCCAAATATTTTGCGAGAAACTGGATTCTGTCAGCAAATTTCTGGTGCATAAAATTTTGGGTAATTGAGACGCCGATAAAGCCCAGAGTAAAAGTAACTCCCGCAATGAGCAGCACCGAAGCGCTCAATAGTCTGAAATTTATACCGGCTCTTTTACCTATGCTCATTTGAAACATCCTGATCTATATTTTCATTTATTGATTTTATTCTTAATTTAAGCATATCTATTATCTTTTGATTATTGATAATTTCGTAATCAGGCGATTCCCATGAACATGTTTTTTCTCTCAAAGCCTTCAGCGCATTTAGAGCTGCCTTGGCTCCAATATCCTTATAGTTGATGACAAAAGCCATCGTAGCTCCATTCTGCAAAAAAAATCGGTTATATCCTACAGTGGGGACACCTGCTCCAATTGATTTCTTAATTATGAAAGGAACAAGACTTTCTGAAATAACTGTCTGGTCAGGAATCATCCATAAAACGTCAATATTCCCTAATCTGTTCTCAAGCGCCGGAGTTATGTCATGATGGGTATTTACCTGGATTCGTATTATGCGCACAGATTGCCTGGCTGCCTCTGTCTCAGCTTTTTTTACAAACAGCTCATTATATTTGGGATCAAAAAGAATACCGATTTTTTTTGCGCCGCTTATCCTTGATATAATGCTGGTAATCTGTTCTGCAGGCGGGATGCTCAGGGAAACTCCGCAGAAAGAGTTTGCTGCCTGATTGTGGATATCATCAGTATTTATAATCATTGTATAAATTTTAACCATACCTGAAATTTTATCTGATGAAATAAATCTTGATGCTTCAGGGCCTATTGCAAGTACGACAGAAAATCCGCCATTTTTTATTCTTCCTGACAAAGGATCTGAATCTTTATCATAGTCTTCGAGTTCAAATATTTCTGTGTCGCTGCCTGCAATCTCTCTGAATTTTGTGGAATATCCTTCAAGCGCTTCATAATAGGGCTTGATATTCTTGGATATGACTGCGGCGGATTTAATAGGAGCTGCCGATTGTTCGGCAAAAACATTCATGCAGAATATGAAAATAAAAAGCAGCCCTCCGTTTATACTTTTATATAAAAAATGGAGTCGCTGCCTTTTTTTCAGGTGCATATATTTTTGTTCATCTTTGTCAAAGTGTTATCTGTTTAACTTTTTGTGATCCTCAATAAACACTGTCTCAATTTTTTTTCTGAAATTCTCTGTCATCTTGTCTACACTTTCACTGGAATTTATAACCCTCGGAGTTATCAGAATAACAAGTTCAGTCTTTGTCAAAGAATCGGACTGCTTGCCAAACAAAAAACCAATTAGAGGGAGATTACTAAGAACAGGTGTGCCTGCGTTACTATTATTCCGCTCTTCTCGCATTAACCCACCGATTACGATGGTCTGATTATTTGCCACAGTAAGATCAGTAACAACGCTTCTTTTCTTAAAAGAAGCATATTCTTTCCCACCAGCAATTGCTCCATTACCCTGGGAGCTTACTTCCTGGTTTACCTTCATGCTAACAACACCGTTTTCATTAATATGAGGAGTAACAGATAGAATTATTCCTGTCTTTCTATATTGCACGTTGGTTTGAAAAACAGGAGTGCTCCCTGTTGTTGTTGCTGAATACTCAGTGCTTACAACCGGAATGTCCTCGGAAATGTCAATCCTTGCCTCCTTGTTGTCAGATGCAAGAACAGTTGGTGCCGAAAGAATTTTTGCCTTGTTCTTGCTTGCTAGTGCACTTAAAGTGGCATTCCATCTATTTGCCTCTCCAATGACAAATTTCATCCCTGAGGCCCCGGCTGTGGCTTCAAGCAAGCTTGTTCCTGGACTGCCGTTTCCAGCCTTGTATGTCCATTCGACCCCAAGGCTGTCGCTCTCATCCAGTCCTATATCAGCAATTGTCACCTCTATAAGAACCTGTCTTGGCAAAATATCAAGCATCTTAAGTATGCCGGAAACTATTCTGTAATCAGATGGCATGGCCTCGATTATAAGGGCGTTTCTGTTTATGTCAGTGGTAATTTTTATCGGCCCTTTTAAGGTCGTGGACAATCCTTCTCCTGTACCTCCCCCGGACGATCCTGAGGAAGCCTTATTTAATTTTGATGCACCCGTCATCGGGTTTATTGACGCTGCTGGGGCAATGGACTTAAGAGCACCTCCGGCATTTGAAGACGAACCTGAAGTGCTTGTCGTAGAAGAAGACAAATTCTGTGTCTGGATCTGGCCACCGACCATGGAGGCCTGTATACCGTTCGGATCCTGTGTTGGCTGGGCTGCGCCACCAAAAACCGAATTAAGAATATTACCAAGATCTTCTGCATTGCCGTTCCTTATAAAATAAACAAAAATCCTTGACTCTCCGTCTTCTCCCGGCGCGTCAAACTCAGCCACCATGGAATCGAGCCATTTTAAGGATTCAGGATCGGAAGACACGGCAATTAGGGTGCTTTGGCGGGTAACAGGAACAAATTTGATGGTTTCGTTCTTGTTGCCTCGATTAAAGGCTGCAATTACATCGGTAAGAAGCTTGGACATCTCGTCAGGCGTTGAATATTTGAGTTTATAAAATCTGTGTGCGGCACTCTTCAGATTATCTGTATCAAAAGTATCAACCAAGTAGTTTACCTTTTGGATTACAGAATTTTTTTCTATCAGAAGGAGCATGTTTGATCCTTCGTTAGATATCAGCTGACCATTTTCCGTGATAAAAGGCTCAAGCATTTTCGACATTTCGCTTGCAGAAATATGGCGCAGGGGAATTATCTGGACTGAAAGCCGCTCTTCTGGAGGAATACTCTTGCCATCTTTAGTGCTTCTGAAGTTAAGAGGCATTTGGCTTACGTTTTTAGCCTCTATTATCCTGTAAAAACCGCCATCCTTGACGGCAGCAAGGCCATTGGACTCCAATATCTGGTAAAACACAGGAAATACATCTTTTTTATCGAGCCCTCGCGAAGTGTGTATGCTGACAGTGCCTGAAACTGCGGCTTCAACTGTATAATTTATTTCCAGAATATCAGCAAATGTCCTTATTACTTCCAGCAAATCAGCCTCATCGAAATTCAGCATTATGTCACCTGATTTTTCAGAAGAAGATGGAGTAAAAGGCTTTATTGATCTGTTATCACCAGAATAACTCTTTTTCACGAGCTTTTCTTCTTTTTCTTTTTTGCCGGACTTCAGGTCTTCTTCTTCAAATTGAGTCTTGCTCTTATCATTATTTTTTGATGAATCCTTGGCCGACGACCCAGATACGGTTTTTTCAACATTTTTGCCATCAGGGAACCCCCAAAGGCTTAAAGACTTTTTCTCACTATCCTGATCAGTTTTACTTCGATTAAATGATGCACACCCACCAGTAGCAATAAAGCAAATGACCAGTATATATAATTGAAAACGTTTGATACCTATTATCATATTTTATTTAACCTTACGCTTAATTGTTCCAAAAGGTGTTTTCATTATTTCGTATGTTTCCCCGCCTTCGGTCACAAGATTTCTCCCTTTACCATCAGGTGTTTGCTGGTTGTCAGGATTAGCCTGTGAGTCTTGAACAGTATCTTTGGGAGCAATTGTTGTTGACTTCTCAATGGTCTTACTTCCACCCTTGTCGCCTGCCTGAGCTTTTGAAGGTGAATCAGATATGATTTTTATCTTTTTTGCTGAAGCATCATCGGATGGAGTTTTCCCGGCCTGTGCCTTTGACTTCTTTTCATCTTTTGCCTCTGATTTTTTATCGACAGACTTTGATTTCCTAAGTTTCACCTCGAAGCTCTCATTGTTTTTTACAACAATGATTCTATTAGGCTCAATTGTCTCTATAAGGTAATCACCAAGGGTATCGCCTTTTTTTACCCGAATCTGTGCTTTGGTAATTTCTGGAATTCCAGGATTGCTGACAATGGCATAATTAATTGAGCCTCCGAAAAAAGTGGCAAAAAGATCCAAAGTCCCTTCTTCTATTTCTTTAGGTTCATCGGTTTCCTTTGCAACTTCGATTTCTTTTTCTTCCTTTTTTACATCAGCAAAAGTCCTGTCAGAGCTAAAAGGATTCTTTTCAGTAACAACTGCAAAATCCGACTCATTCATCTTTCTGCCAATAATGACGCCTGAAACTTCCGGCCATTTATCTGAAGCCTTAATACCAGTTGGAGACTGGACGGCAGGATTCTGCCTTAAAACGCCTATGGTCAGTATTATGACCACCAAGGACGCAGCAGAAAGTATAAGATTAATCCACCATATTCTTGAAATCATAACTTATTTAGCCTGCCTTACCATATATCCGTCAATAGTCATCACTGTATTGATAAGCCTTGAATCAGAGGCTGAAACCGTACATGCCAAGTCTGATATTGTCAAATATTTTGAATCTGTTTCAAGGCCAAAAACAAAGTCCCTGAGCTGCCTGGCGTCAGAGTCAAAAGTTATCCTGACAGGCACATCAGTATAATAATCGCCCTTTCCCACAGGCTTTTCTTTTACAACATCGGTTGACTTAATCTTTATGTCTGATTTTGCTGCCTTCAGATTAATGATGTTTTGAAGATTGACAGCAGCGAGCGCAGGAGAATCTCCTTCAAGGAGGGCTGAAGCAGACGCATCTATGCTTTTTTTCAAGGAAGAAATCTTGTTCTCGTACTCACTCTTTCTGGCAATAAGTTCCCTGTATTTGAGAATCTGCCGCTTTTTCAAAGAGGAATCATCTTCGCCAGAAAAAAAACCTGAATCAGGAGTGAATCTGTATACAAGAGCAATGAGCAAAAGAACCAGACCTGCTATAATTATCCATTTTCTTTCACCTTCTATCCTGAGCTTTTTAATATCCAGATTGAAATCAAACTTCATTTTTCAGGCTTCTCCTTTAAAGAGGTCTCTATTTTGAGCCCAATTCTGAAAAGATCGTTTCCATCCTTGTCCTTGGTTATGGGAGAAAGGAATTTAACGTCCTCAAACAAAAGAGAATTTTCAAGCAAAGGAACAAGCCCGGAAGATGAAGCCGAAATTCCCTGAATCTCCACTGTGTCGCCTTTTATGCTAAACTGTTTCAACCATGAATTATCAGGCAGAATCATAACTATTTCTTTATGAATTTCCAGAGCAGAAGGTTTTGAGTTAAAAATAAGCTTTAGATCCATAATCTTTTTTTCAAGCTCATCTGCCTCTGAAATCGCTTTTTCAACAACTAGTGCCTGATCTTTGAGCCCTGATATTTCTTTTTCATAATATGTTAGCGCTGAATTCTTTTTGTAGATAACAGCGCCAAGATAAAAAAGGACTGAAAGCAAAAAAACCGCTGATATTAAAATCAAATATTTAATCGGGGTAAGATCTTTCTTGCGTCTGTTAACTGCAGGAATGAAATTAAGAAAATCGCTCTTTCTGGAGTAAAGATTTGCAAGGGCAAAAGAACCGATAAAAGTGTCCGATTCCAAATCATAGGCTGAAAAATCTGCCTTAAGATAGAATTCCGAAAGACTCCCGGCATCTATAGCAAAAGCCCCTGGATCTGTAGTGCATCCCATGACCCTTAAAGAATCAGAGTCTCTCCCTGACTCAATTATTTTCTGTATCTGTACGGGTATATTCTCTGACAAAGGCTTTCCTGAATCAAATCCGCCTGCGGCAATGTCTTTCTCAGATACAAATGAAAATTCAATGCGTTTTTCCAATAGCCTGACGACAAGCAGGGTGGCATCATCATCTCTTACAATTTTTTCGGACACAAAATCATTCACAATGAATGAAGTTACTGTTAGGGCTGTTACTCCGTTTTTAATAAAACCTGCCAGTTCAAGAAAAAAATCCATTTCCTTTTTCTTCATTACGACCAGGGCTATGTTTATAAGGCCGGCTCCCGAATCTTTGACGATATAATCATAAATGATATCTTCAGGATTGACAGGCAGTATTTTTTCCATCTCATATCTGAGGGTCTCCCTGAGGTTTTCTTTTACCGCCGAAGGGAAAGATACATTTTTTATCATCAGATTATCAGATGGAATTCCCATAAATATTTCAACAGGCTCTGCGTTATTTTCAGCCATGAATCTGTTTATGTTTTCTGCCATCATGGAAGGCCTGTCGCCTTCGGCATAATTCCAAGAATCTTTGGCTATGATCTGAATCCCTTTAAAAGATGATTTGACATAAACCGCGGACACAAGGTCTTTTTGGATATCGATCCCAAGACAATCCTGAAAAATCAAGAATTACCTCCTGTTATAGTCATAATATTCAAGCCCGGCATAGATATCAGGATTGATGATTTTTTCCAGAATTTTGATTTTTTTGCTGTCATCTTTGCTATCTATAAAAACAGTCCATTTTATTCTCTGCTTTCCTGAGCCATCAGCCATCCAGGCGTCGACCGTGATGTCATAAAACTTGTTTTTCAAAACATGAACGTATTCCTTTATACCTGCAAATATTTCAGGCCCAGTGATATTTGCAAATTCTTCACTGCTCTTAAAATCAGATTTTTTTCGATATTCAATGACTTCTGAAACAATTTTTTCATTCATTCCCGGCAAAGCAAGAAGCACCGCAGACGGAGCGGCATTTATATTTATCTTGTTATAATCATATTCTTTCCTTTTCTTTTCTTTTTCTCGTTCACTTAATGTCAGAAACTGCTGTATACCTTCGCTGGTCTCCTCAGCTTCAAGCGTCATATATGAAGGAGAATTTGTCTTCTTTTTAATCATCAAAGAGTCCTCAAGAACAGAAATACATCCCTGAATATTTCGGGAATAATAAATTTCCCTGTTCATGCCCCTTACAAGCAGTATTTCATTCTTTGTGGATAAATAGCTGTTTTTGCAAAGATATGGTTTTTTCAGTGATTTGTAATAATCACTCTCTGCGCCATTAATTCTATAAAAATCATCTGAATCAACCCAGTCAATTATGGAGTCCCTCATTATGTCAATCTCGCTACCATTGAATCCCAAACCTGCAAGCAAAATGTTTAAGGTTTTTTCCCCAGCCTCATTTATATTCAGGCGTCCACTCTCATTTTCAATCGTTACTTTAAAAAAAGCGTCGCCAACGGCCACAGGAGGCATTTCAGAATTAAGACGCCATACATAAGCCTGGGGCGAATCTGAATTTTGATCCACTTTAATAATACTAGAATCATAGAAATTATCCAGCTCGCCATCTGCTATTGCCTTGACCGCCTTGCTAAAGCCCATTTCCGCCAGATAATACGTCTGTACAGATGACTTCATCTCCATAAGCGTCTTTGTCTCGTTCCTGACAGATAAAAGAAATTCAGCCGATATGACGGCAAGAAAAGCTATTATCCAAATAGCCATTATGCTTATGAATCCTTTATCGCCATGGCCATCAAACAAATACAAAGACCGCCTCTTTAATATAGAACAAATGGGTTTCAGACATTGAATTTCTGCTCAACAGATGTAATTAAACGAAGATTTTCATTTTTTACATTTAGAATATCAATAAGAACAGCAGCCGGATATCGAGTTGCCTGGGGCCATGCTTCAACCCACTGTGATTTTGAAGAACCGGTTTCCTTGAAATAAAAAATAATTTTTAATGCCTCGGGAACGATTATTTTACGCCTTTTATTCTCAGTGCTTCCGTCTACATTTTTTTTAATTGCGACAAGATTCTCTGCAAGGTTCTCTTCCTCACAAACAAGTCTTACATTCGAGCTCCCTTCAAGAGGCTCTATTTTATAAGTTACAATATACAGAGAATCTCCGCCCCCACCATCAGTTGATGCGGACGATAAAAACCTCATTATCTTTTGATTCCCTTCAAAAGGATAAGAATTTTTTCCAAGAACCTGCCTGAAGCATATTGAACCTATCTGGCGCCTTATAAGTGCCTCAAGCCATCTGCCAGTGATCTGCTCTTCCATTTTTTCAGAACCTTTTTCCCAGGCTCTGCGCCCGACATTTAAAGCCCCTGCGACAATTGCAACAATTATTGCTGCAAGGCTGACAGCTATCAAAACCTCCATAAGGGTAAACCCATTATGACCGGATATTTTAGGGTATTTATTTTTGGCTCTGTTCCCCTTTGATGTTGAAAACCGAAATAATGAAACTCTTTGCAGCTCTTGATCTTGGGGAACTTTTTGAAAAAGTTCCTTAAGTCCCCTCAAAAACTTTATGTTTTTATTATTGTCAGACGCAAATGTCCTAAAGTTGTATACGCACTGTTTCCTTACCTGAAAGTTTTTGCGGAGCTTTTTCCAAAAAGCGACCCGCCGGAGGCAGCTTTTAGATTTGAATATCAAATAGTTATTGTATATATCCTTCTCCACTCTTAAGGAGAACAGAGCCTTTTTTTTAGTATCATAATATTTAATCAATTAATGGCTGCCTTTATGGTAACAAGTTCGTAATCTCTTACCATTCCAAGGAAAGTCCATTCTACCCGGACTGCTATCTCAAGCTCCTTAACAACTGAATCTTTCTTGCCTTT
Organism: Desulforegula conservatrix Mb1Pa; assembly: GCF_000426225.1. NCBI lineage: Bacteria > Pseudomonadati > Thermodesulfobacteriota > Desulfobacteria > Desulfobacterales > Desulforegulaceae > Desulforegula > Desulforegula conservatrix. The sequence continues at coordinate 44,013 of NZ_AUEY01000014.1, read as the reverse complement.
AACAGGCGGAATAAAAGTCATGGTTCTTGTCCAGCGGAATTCATCGTCTATGGTTCCTGACTGCGTTCCTTCCAGAAGTTTTGGTTCGGAAAGAGCCTCTTCCATAAGATTCCTCGCATGGTTTATTGCCTTGGAGTAACTGTCAGTAAGAGTTATATTTCTGATTCCGCCGGAAAACTGCTGCATTATTATCGTCAGGGAAATAGCCAGCAGCATGACAGCCACAAGAATTTCCATAAGTGTAAATCCTTGGCTGTTTTTCAGGGGGTTAGAAAAATCAGCTTTCAAGTTTTGCAAATCCTGTCACACTGTCGATAATTATATGCTGAACATCACCATCTGAATTGGACAAAACAATGCTCCCGGTTCTTGATGCCCCTGACGGGAAAAAAAGAAACTGAAAAATCCCATTCGCAGGCGCTTCCTTGTAAAAATTATCAACCTGCAACAGTATGCCGTCTCCGAGCCTGATGTCCTGAACATTTTCAAGCCTGATATTCTGGACTCCTGGTCTATCTTCATCCACAAGAATTCTCTCCACCCTTACCAGTCTTTCATTTGTATTTAATGAAACAAGATGAGGAGTATTAGTGTATACAGACAAATTCTTTGCATATTTCAACGCTGACACTGTCTTCCTGGCTGCTGCATTCACTTCCATGGATGAAAAAGAACCAAAAAAACGGGGAATCACAATTGCAGACCCAAGGCCAATTATCACCATAACAACTATGAGCTCAAAAAGAGAGAATCCGGCATTGTTTTCGTGCTTTTCTGTCATAACAGGTTAATCCAGATCCTTCCAGCTGACTATGTCCATGTCATTTCCTTCACCGCCAGGGGCGTTATCCGCTCCATTTGACACGATATCAAAATCTCCATGTTCGCTAGGAGATCTGTAAACATAGGCATTACCCCATGGATCCACAGGGATTTCCTTTGGGAGATAAGGCCCCTTCCATCTTGCCGCGCCTTCTGGTTTTTCTCTTAAAGCCTTAAGCCCCTGCTCGCTCGTGGGAAACCTGCCGTTATCAAGCCTGTAAGTATCAAGTGCGCTTTCAAAAAGTGAAATCTGGGTTTTAGCAGTCTTCTGTTTTGATGAATCTACTTTCCCAAAAAGCTTTGGCCCCACAAGTCCTGCAAGGAGTCCAAGTATTACCATTACAATAAGAAGCTCAATTAGAGAAAAACCCCTTTCATTTTTTATTATTCTGACTGCTTTCATTTAATCTCCTGTTTTCATTAATTCTTAAAAAAATAACGCTACATAGGGATATCATTTATACTGAATATTCCAAGCAGCATGGAAATTACAATCCCGCCGACCACAACGCCCATTACAAGTATTAATGCGGGCTCAAGAAGGCTGATAAGACGTTTCAGAAGATTGCGGAGAGTCTTTTCGTAGTTGTCAGCCACCTTCATGAGCATTTCATCCATACGCCCGCTTTCTTCACCTACAGTTATCATCTGTATGGCAAGGAAAGGGAATATTTCCACGCTTGCGAGGGCATTGGAAAGCCTGTCACCCTCTTTTACCCTTTTATGAACGCTGTCAAGGGAAGAGGCTATCACCTTGTTTGATATGATCTCTTTTACAAGCTTGATAGCATCAAGAATTGGAACACCGCTCTGGAGAAGGGTTCCAAGAGTTCTTGAAAAACGGGCCGAATCGCTTTTCTGAATAATGTCACCAAGTATCGGCATTTTCAGCTTAAATGTATCAATCTTTATTCTGCCGCTTTGTGTGGACTCAAATTTTTTATATCCCCAGACAATAGCGCCGATCATTATCAAGCCAAGCCACCAGTAATTTTTAACTCCGTTACTTATGAAAAGAAGTATCTTGGTTGATATTGGAAGAGCCGAACCCATCCCCTCAAAAATCATGGAAAATTTAGGAATGACGTATCCCATGAGTATGGCAACAGACACACCACCAGCCACAAGAAGGAAAATAGGATACACAAGTGCTGAAGAAATGAATTCCCTTAGTTCCTGTCCAGTCTCAAGAAAAGTCCCTAAACGTTCAAGAACCTTTTCAAGCACTCCACCAGCTTCTCCTGCTCTGATCATATTTATATAGAATTCCGAAAAAGCAGAAGGATGTCTTGAAAGGGCAATCGAAAGATATGCTCCACCCTGGACAGCAACAAGTACTTCCCGAATTATTGCTCCCATGGCCGCATTTTCTGATGATCCAGAAAGAACAAGAAGGGCTTTATCAAGTGGCAGACCTGCTGCAAGAAGAGATGCAAGATCCTGGGTAAAAAGCATCACATCCCTCGATTTAACACGGGATGATGCTTTTTTTAAAAAACCGATTATGTCTGAGTCAGCCTTGTTCTGATTGACTCCTTGCTCTATCCTTATGGGAATGAGTCCTTTTTTCTGGAGCAAAGACGCAGCGCCCATTTCGTTTTCAGCATCAATCAGACCTTTCTGGATCTTTCCTGAAGTATCTGAAGCCTTGTATTGAAAAGACGGCATAAATTAAAACTCCAATGTAACTCTCAGAACGTCAGGAATTGTTGTAATGCCTTCCTTTACTTTACGCCATCCATCCTGCCTGAGTGTCAGCATTCCTTTCTGAATTGCGACCTGCCTTATTCTCTCTGTGCTAGACTTCCTGACTATTTCCTGGCGCACCTCATCATCTATCTGAAGAAACTCAAAAATTGCCATTCTCCCCCTGAAGCCGGTATGCCTGCAATTATCACAACCTTTACCAGCATAAAAAACAACGTCTTTAAGCTCTTCATCACTAAGATTCATGGAACGGATGAGCTTGGGATCAGGATCTATTTGCGTCTTGCATTCCGGGCATATGACCCTGACAAGACGCTGGGCAAGAACGCCAAGCAGTGTTGAACTGAGTAAAAAATTCTCAACACCCATGTCAAGAAGCCTTGTTACTGCCCCGGCTGCATCGTTTGTATGCAGGGTGCTAAAAAGAAGATGTCCTGTCAGTGCTGACTGAATTGCAATCTCAGCCGTGTCCTTGTCACGAATTTCACCAACAAGTATAATATCAGGGTCCTGACGCACTATTGAACGCAGACCGTTTGAAAATGTAAGCCCGATTTTTGGGTTTACCTGAACCTGATTAATTCCATGGAGCTGGTACTCCACAGGATCTTCGAGGGCGATTATCTTGGTCTCGCCCGAATTTATCTTTGCAAGGGTTGTGTAAAGTGTGGACGTTTTACCACTTCCTGTTGGCCCAGTTACAAGAATCATGCCATAGGGCTGACTTATCATTGTCTCGTATTTTTCATAAATTTCCGGTGGAAAACCAAGCCTCTCAAGATCAAGGATAAGAGTACCCCGGTCGAGAATACGCATAACAAGACTTTCGCCATAGATAGTCGGGAGAGTGGAAACGCGGAAATCGATTTCTTTGTCGGCAATTTTAAGTTTGATTCGACCGTCCTGGGGGAGCCTTCTTTCTGCTATATCCAGTTTTGCCATGATCTTCACGCGGGAAGTTATGGCAGCCTGAAGCCTTTTAGGAGGTATCTCTGCTTCATGAAGAACCCCGTCTATACGGAACCTAACTTTGAATTCGTCCTCAAAAGGCTCAAAATGGATATCACTGGCCCTTGATTCCACAGCATTCAAAATAAGACGATTAACAAGCCTTATTATTGGGGCCTCAGAGGCAAGATCCCTTAAATGGCCGACATCTTCATTGCCATCCACGGCTATCTCATAAACGCCCTTCCCAGCCTCTTCAATAATGGTCTCAATTGTCTGGCTGCCTGAACCGTAAAGCCTGTCAATGGCTTCTGAAATATCCTCCTGACGTCCTTCGACCGTTTCAATCCTGAAACCATAAGCAAATTTAAGAGACTCAATGGTCTGAAAATCAGACAAATCAGCAATCGCGATCCTAAGCGTCCCGTTTTCAAGCCCTAACGGTACAAAGCACGATTGCTGCATGAATTTTATGGAAAGATTTTCTAAAACAACTGGTTCTTTTGGATATTCCCTATACGAAAGCATTCTTTATAAACCGTCTATATTTATGGAAGCTACAAGCATCCAGATTTTATAATAAATTCAAAGCCATATTATGACTACAACCTGATTCTGGGGGATAATAGATCAATATTACCAAGTCCGCAAGTCCGATGCGCTATGTATCAATATACTCCCCAAGTCCCCTCAAGATAATATCTGTAAAGTACAGGAGATAGTTCTGAATTGATTTTAATTTCTGCTTCGTCAATCTTGCCTGTTATTTCCTTGCCGAAATATGTCATGGCCTGCATGGCTCCAGCGTCAAGGCTTCTTGTATTAATAGATTTAAAATCAAGCTTTCTGATCACGTTTAGTAACGCATCTGGCTTTATGTCTTCAGACCTGGCGCCTATAACCCATCCCCAATGTCCCATTGTTGGTATCTGATTCTGATATGTGGCTGTTGAAAACCCAGCGGCCTCTATGGTCTTTTTTATACATAGAAACGCCTTGGTTGCAAAAAAAGGGCTGGTTGACTGCGCTACCATTACCCCACCTTTAATAAGGTGTTTTCTAACCATATTGTAAAAGGTTTCGGAATAAACATGCATCAAATCCACTGAATCAGGGTCAGGAAGATCAATAATGACAACTCCGTATAAGTTTTCACTTTTTTCAAGAAAAGAAGCTGCGTCTTCATTCACAATTTTAAGTTTTTCACTGTTCATTGAATCTTTGTTTATTTCCTTCAGAACAGGATAGCTTTTTGCAAGATTTGTCATTTCAGGATCCAAATCAACCAGAGTAATGCTTCTTACATTCTTATGCTTCAAGACTTCCCTTGCTGCGAGACCGTCACCGCCCCCAAGGATGAGCACATCAGAATGATCAGCAGAAGCCATCATTGCAGGATGGACCAATGGTTCATGATAAAGTTCTTCATCAAAGGTTGAAAACTGTTCCTGACCATTCAGATAAAGCCAGAAATATTTTTTCCATTGAGTAATGACAATTTTCTGAAATCTGCTCTGGGTCGAATAGATGATCTTGTCTTTATATTTTTTCTGCTCGCCGTAAAGAATTATGGGCTTTGAAAAGAAGGAAAGGCCGATGATAATGATTAACGCCAAAGCCGAACAGAAAATGACCAGCCGTTTTCTTAAGATAAGATGCCTGTAGTTAAAGCATACAAGAAGAGCCACAAAAAAATTTATGCAGCCAAGAGCAATGGGCGTATAAGTCATTCCAAGATATGGAAGAGCAAGGAAAGCGAAGAAAAGACCACCGAAAAGGGCTCCATAGTAATCTTTTTCCATTACATTGGATATGTTTACCCTAAGTTCTTCATAAGCTTCGTTAATTCTGGTGACAAGCGGAATCTCGAGTCCTATGAGAGTGCCGACGCAAAATGCCTGGGAGTATAAAACAAAAGCAGTGTTATCTGCGGTATAAGAGGCAAGCGAGTATCCTACAACAGCTGAAAAAGCGCACATGACGGACAGGAGCAACTCAGTCAGTATGAAAACACCGATCAGATCATTATTTACATATCGGCTGACTCTGCTACCGGCTCCCATGGCAAAAAGCATGATGGACATTACTATGGTCCACTGAAAAACAGCATTCCCTATCAGATAAGTTGCAAGTGTTGACAGAACAAATTCAGCTACAATTCCAGCGCAGCCGGTTACAAAAAGAGCAAGTTTTAGGGTAAAGCCTGTTGATTTCAATCAGATGCACCAGTTTATAATGAATGCGGCTGCTATATATGAAAAAGCTTCCAAATATGCGGCACCTATGTTTGGTTTTTCCTGCCCTGCTATTTCATCTTCTAGGGTTACTCCTGGCAAAAGAATCCAGTCAGTCATGAAACGAACCACTGGCAGCATTAATATCCCAATTACCGAGATGAACAGATACCTTGGAAAATCTTCCTGCCACGAATGAAAATCACCTTCCGCAGAAAGTCCGACTATTATTCCTATTGAGATCAAAGCGCCTGCAAAGCTAACACCGGCAGCCACATTGTCTTTTTCAATTTCGTCCTGCATCTTGTAAGGAGTTATAAGCTCATAAACCAGGGCCGCAATTATGAGCATTACCTGACCGGCCGCCCAGAAAGCGATTGCCGTCCAGATACTCCCGCCCTGCCCGGACACGGAACCGTAAATCACAAATCCGCTTGCTATGCTGACTGCCATTGAAACAACGCCAGCTCCCTGATTCTGGTCTCTGATGAGCTCGTCTTTGATATTACATCTGAATAAGATAAGCCTGTCACAGATAACCCATGAAATATTCAGCAGAATAACCGCCAAAAGGCCATAAATACAGACATCAATGACATCATCCACCAAACCGCTGGAAGGCCCGGCAATTACTCCTCCAATGGCGATTACAAGACCTGCGTAATATCCAGTCATTGCAAGCGCAAGGGCAGAGTTATCCTTCTGGAAAAGTTCATGAACAGGGTCGTACCCACGATGCATGACCCTGTTTACGGTTTTACCTATAAAAAAAAGAACATAAAAAAGCAGAATGAAAATTGCCGAGCTGATTATTGAATCAAGGTTGACATTAAGGTTCATAATTATTTACCGAAGCCTCCTGATCTACCCCTGAAAGTGGTTTTTGTTCTGCCAACGCGACTGTTTACACGATCACCAAAACTTTGGGAGCTAGCCCGCTGCCTGCTCATTTTTCGTTCAAAAAAATCTGGTTTATAGGTTTTGGCAGCTGAGCCATATGTTCCATATTCATTGTTTCTTCCATAATAAGGCTGGCGCCTCGAACTGTAATCTGAATAGGTGTTATAGTCTGAACGGCTTATAGGCCTGAACCAGCCACCCATGAAATCCGAAAACAGCCTGTACTTGCCGTAGAATTCCCAGAAAGAACCTCCGCTGCCGTCGTCCCGCCATTTTCCATACCTGGAATCACCCACATATGAATATCCCGGAGGAGAAACATTATTGTCCATTTCTCCGTCTTTTTTGCTTAAAATTGCCATTCCGAGGAACGGTTCATTTTTTAAATAGTATTCTTTAGGCACATCATACCATTCAGTTTCCTTTGTTTCCTCCGCAGTAACAATCTTGTACTTGTGCTGATATCTTGTAGAAAAAAAGCCTTCTTCCTGCATATCATCAAGTATGATCGTGAAAGTCTCAACGTCCTTGAGCTGACGCTGAATCTGGGTGATCGGCAATTCTTTCCTTGACGAACAAGACATCAGAAGTGCTGACAGGAGAGTAAGTATTATTAAAGCCCTGCATCTGAAATTAATGACGGGGAACATTTTCTTATCCTTTTGAATCTGTTTACATTAGGTTATTCAAAATTTATAAACCAATTAACAGATGGGGTGCTTTTCTTCAAGAAAACTAATATCCATGTATAAATAGGCTCTGTTCCACTTAAGTACGGAGAAGGATATATACAAAACTATTTGATGTAAAAATCTAAAAAGCTGCCTCCGGCGGGTCGCTTTTTGGAAAAAGCTCCGCAAAAACTTTCAATCATATAAATATTGGGCTGTTATCATAAACAACCATAAAGTTTTGATGAGACTTAAGGAAGTTTTTACAAAAAGATCCCCAAGAAAATAAAATATAAACAATTTGTTCTGCATATTTCTACTTTTAACTGAAACAGAGCCTATAAATAACACCATTTGAGCTATAAAGATCACCCTCCTGGAAAAACAAATCCTTGTTTCCTGAAAAGACGGATACATGAATCAACGACTTCAGAATCATAATAAATGCCTCTACGGGTTTCGATCTCTTCCAGAGCATTATCAATGCCAAGTGCAGGCCTGTAGGGCCGATATGAACTTTTGGCTTCAGTTACATCAGCCACGGTTAAAACCTTGGCTTCAAGAAGGATTTCATCCCCTTTTAGACCCAATGGATAACCAGATCCATCCGTTTTTTCATGATGCTGCCTTACAACTTCGGCAATTGGCCAGGGGAAAGGAATATCCTTTAGAATATTATAACCGACCTCAGGATGAACCTTTATCATCTCTATTTCAGCTCCAAGAAGAGGGCCGGTCCTGGTTAATATCGAGACAGGTATTCGTATTTTACCAATATCATGGAGTATTGCTGCATATTCGATGGTTTTGAACTGTTTTTCAGACAGACCCAAATCATTGGCAATGGAACAGGCAAGCGCCGCGACACGCTGCTGATGACCTGCGGTATAGGGGTCTCTGCTTTCAAAAGCCCTTGCCATGCCGTAAATTGTGGAGGTCAGAAGATTTCTGAGCGCAGAGGTCTGCTCCCTTACCTTTGTTTCAAGTTCCTCATTTCTCTGGTGCAGGACAATCTGCATCTGCCTGAGAGTGAGATGAGTCTTAACCCTTGCCCTTACTTCATCCATATGAAAAGGCCTGACTATATAGTCGACGCCGCCGCACTTGAAACCCTTGGATTTTTCCTCGGCATTTTCAAGAGCTGTTATGAAAATAACCGGAATATCCCTGGTGTCAGGATCTCTTTTTAGCTCGTCACATACTTCGAAACCGGTCATTCCGGGCATAATGACATCAAGCAGAATTAAAGCCGGCGGATTCCTGCGTGCAAAAGACAATGCAAGCTCACCATTTCTTGCAGCTCCGATTCTGCATTCCCCGGACAGAGCCTCAACAAGCATGTCTATATTTGCAGGACTGTCATCGACTATAAGAACAAGAGGTTTTTCTATCATAGGCCTTTTTTTGAAAAACATTTAAAGTGGCAATAATTTGGATTTGGTTACGGATATTAGCATAGAAGTTTTTTAAAATGACATTTTTTTTGCCCGCTCAAAAATGACGAAGTCGCAAAAAGTCCGATTCCCGACATTCCGGCGGGGCATGTCCGGGTGAAATAGAGAGCCTTAATCCAGAAATATCTGAAAATACAAAGATGCCGTATCAAGCCCGGCCTGACACCAATGCCCTTTTTGACTTTTTGTGAGTCCATCAAAAATGGATCTGAGACCTTGTCAGCACAGTAATGAAAGATCATGATTAAGGCGTTTTTCAATTCATGCTTGATTTTATGCATTTTTTAAGCAATAAGCCGTATATTCTAAAGGATATTCACAAAACCTTTTCGGATTACTTACAGGTTCTTAACGACAATCTTACATCCCACTAAATTCAATGCAGGCAAGCCATGAACGAAGAAAATTTTGAAGAAATGCTCAACTCTTATGACCCCTCATCTGCTGAAACACTTAAACGCGGAGACAGGGTTAAAGCACGAATCATATCGATAACATCGGATACAGTCTTTGTGGACATAGGTTCAAAAATGGACGGGGCAGTGGCAAAATCCGAGTTTATTGACAAAAATGGTGAACTGACCTGCAAGACAGGGGATTCTGTGGATCTCTATGTTACTGCATCAGGTGAAAGCGAGATCATTCTTTCAAAAGCAATATCTTCCGGCGGCAGTGAAATGATCAGGGAAGCCTACGACTCAAGAATCCCGGTGGAAGGCAAAGTCGCCTCTGAATGCAAGGGCGGATTCAACATAGAAATAATGAAAAAAAGGGCTTTTTGCCCAATCAGCCAGATCGACATCAGGCACGTTGAAAATGCCGCAGAATTTATTGGCCAGACCCTGACATTCGTCATAACAAAATTTGAAGAAGGCGGAAGAAATATTGTGGTTTCAAGACGGGAGCTTCTTAACAAGGAACTCGAGTCATCCAGAAAAGAATTCCTGTCCAATCTTAAGCCTGGAAGCGTATATAAAGGCAGGGTCCAGAAAATTATCCCCGTTGGCGCCATTGTCGAGATTTTCCCGGGGCTTACAGGTATGGTTCATATTTCCGAACTTTCATGGTCAAGAACAGAAAAGCCTGAAGACGTTGTAAGAGTCGGTGATAATGTGGACGTTGCTCTTATCAAGACTGAAAAGACCGCTGACAATCAGCTTAGAATATCCCTTTCGATCAAAAAGATAGCTGAAGATCCAATGCTTTCCGCAGCAAACCGTTTCACTGCTGGTGATATAGTTTCGGCAAAAATTACAAGACTTACACAGTTCGGAGCATTTGCCGAAATTGAGCCAGGAGTTGAAGGACTCATTCATGTTAGCGAAATGAGCTACACAAAAAGAGTGCATAAACCTTCTGATATGGTCAGCTCAGGCGATGTTGTCCAAGTTTCCATTAAATCAGTTGATCCTGAAACAAAAAAGATATCCCTTAGCATGAAGGCCGCAGAAGGCGATCCTTGGGCTCTCGCTGCTGAAAATTTCAAGCCTGGCAGTGCTGTTGAAGGAACAGTCGAAAAAAAGGAAGCTTTTGGCCTTTTCATCAAGCTTGCTCCTGGAGTAACCGGTCTTCTTCCAAAATCCATAATCAACGAAAGCTCTGACTCTGCAAAAGTACTCGGCATGAAGCCAGGAGACAAAATACAGGTTTTTGTTGGTGAGCTGAATATAAAGGATAGAAAAATCTCACTGCGTTTAACAGGCTCAGAAGATACAAAGGATGACTGGAAAAACCACGCCAAGTCTCAGCAGAATGAGAACCAGTCCATGGGATCGTTTGGTGAAAAGCTTGCGGAGTTAATGAAAAACAAAAAATAACTCCTTAAAACAACATTCAATAATTTGAAACACGGACGGGCTCTGAATAAATGCCTTTCCGTGTTTTTGCATATTTAATCTTGTTTATTCAGTTTTTTTTAAAATCATAACCCCGAAAAAGCAGGCCGCAAGCGGGGCGTTTTTTGAAAAAAGCTCCGCAAAAACTTTTAAGGGTTTTAAATCTGTTATTCAAAATTGACAAAGTCGCAAAAAGTCGGATTTCCGTCATTACGGCGCAGGTCGGAATCCACAAGTATCTGAAAATACAAAGATACCGGATCAAGTCAGGCATGGGGCCGAAGCCCCTTTATGACATTTGCGAGACCATCAAAATTTAAAGCATGAAAAAAAACATCCTTTTATTCGACTCCCATTGCCATCTTCAGGATGAAAGAATTACTGACAACCTCGAGCAAATTATGCAAAGAGCATATCAGGCCGGAGTGTCGTCATTTTTATGCTGCGGTTCCTGTGAAGAAGACTGGCCTGTAGTTGAAAAAGTAAGCCTGAAATACCCTGGTGTTTTTCCTGCATATGGGATTCATCCCTGGTATATACATGAAAAAAGCCGGAACTGGCTCGAAACCCTTGAAAGATATATATCCACAACAAATGCTGCTGTTGGCGAAATCGGTCTCGACAATGCTATAACATCCAACTCCTTTGATGAGCAGTCCGAAATATTCAGGCTCCAGATCCGGCTGGCCAACAAATACAAGAGACCAGTATCTCTTCATTGCAGAAAAGCGTGGCAGGCCATGACTGAAATTCTTTCTGAAGAAGGAGGTCTCGTCTCGGGCGGTGCCATTCATTCTTATTCAGGCTCCGCAGAATTTATCCCTATACTTGAAAAACTCGGATGCTATATTTCCTTTTCATGCTCTGTCACAAAAAGCGGGAACAAAAGGGCAAGAAAAGCCTGCCCGGCAGTATCAGACTCAAGACTCCTGATCGAGACCGATACACCTGATATCCCGCCCCTTGGTGACAACCCTGTTAATGAACCGGCCAACATCTTGCTTGTACTCAAAACTGTTTCGGAGCTGAGAAATTCGAGTATCGATGAAATAGCAAGACTGACGTTTGACAATGCAACAAGGCTCTTTGGAAAATCATGATAAGATTCACAAGAACAAAAAAACTCATTGGAGATGAAAACCTTCTTAAACTTCAAAATGCTAGAGTAGCCGTGTGCGGCCTCGGTGCCGTAGGATCTTATGCCGCCGAAGCACTCGCAAGGGCAGGAGTTGGTTATCTACGCATAGTTGATTTTGATACTGTGGATGAGTCCAATATAAACCGTCAGCTTTTTGCTCTTTCATCAACAATTGGAAAATCAAAGACTGAAGTTGCAATTCAGAGAATAAAAGACATAAATCCTGACTGTGAGATTGACAGCAGAAATGTCTTTATAGATGCAGAAACGGCGCCTGAAATACTCGAGAAGCCTCTTGATGCGGTGATTGACGCAATAGATGGGCTTTCTTCCAAAGTTTCCCTGATTGCAGAAGCCGTAAAATCTGACATTTTCATTGTCTCAAGCATGGGAGCAGCCTTAAGACTTGAACCAACGAGTATAAGATACGGCGACGTTTTTCAAACATCAGGTTGCCCGCTTGCGAGGCTGGTGAGAAAACGTCTCAGAAAAATAGGTATTTCAGAAGGAGTTCAATGTGTATATTCAGACGAATCAGTGGAAATGCCTCTCGAAGAAAGAGAATTCCAGAGTGAAACACTTAGGGGAAGACCAAGGCTTACCCTGGGCAGCATTTCTTATGTGACAGGAATATTCGGACTGACTGCCGCAGGAAAAGTCATCAGGCATATAATAGAACAAAATGATGATTAAGGTAGGTGATTCACAATAAGGAAAAGGTTTTTGCGGAGCTTTTTTACAAAAAAGCGCCCCGCTCGAGGCACTCGCCCTATCAACTTCAAAACAGCCGAACAAATACGTTTGCCTGACTTTGGTAGATTGGGTTATAAAGCCTCGCCTGAGGTCAGCTTAAAATCACTTTATAACTTATATCCCCGATTTTAAGAGATCACCTTATATTTTGCCCCAAGCTGACCGCAGCCCGCAGCAACAAAAGTTCCCTTGCTCCATCTTTTTCTTACAAAAAGCCCTTCTTGGGTCAGAAGCTCGGAAAAAACAAGGATTTCCTCATCTGTCGTTGCTGTGAATCCGCCGCCTGAAGACGGGTTGCATGGTATCAGATTTATCCTTACAGGAAGGTTTCCTATGAATTCAGCTACCTGTCTGGCGTGCTCCGGAAGATTGTTTACGCCTGGGATTACGATATATTCGACAAGGAAGCACCCACCTGACCTTAAAGGATATTCTTCGAGCGCTTTTTTGAGTTTGGCCATGGGAGCATGGATATTTATGGGCATAAGCCTTGATCTGATCTCGTCATTTGGGGCATTCAGGGATACTGCCACATGGAGTCTGCGAAGGCCAAGTTCCCCCAGTTTTTTTAATCCTTCGGGCAAGCCTGCTGTGGATACAGTCATATGGCTCATGGCAAAATCAAGACCCTTTTGTTCATTAAGGATCATTATGGCCTTTATGAGATTGTCAAAATTGTCTAAAGGCTCTCCCATTCCCATGAAAACAATATTCTTGATGTCCTGTTTAAGCTTAAACCTTGCCAGATAAACTTGGGCAACAATCTCCGAAGCGGAAAGGTTTCTGAATAGTCCGAGACGTCCTGTTTCGCAGAATATGCAGCCCATTCTGCACCCGACCTGGGTTGATACACAGATTGTGTTGTAGTTGTTCATCGGAATTAATACTGATTCAACAATAGCACCATCATCATATCTTGAAGCAAACTTGAAGGCATTGTCTTCGGCTTTCTCGGACATGACTATTTCAGGAAGATTAATTTCCACGTCCTTCATCATGGTTTCAGCAAAAACGCCTGATTTTTTAAAGGCGGGGTTTTCCTTGAAATTTTTTGAGCCGGTCTGAAATACTTCCTTGAATACAGCTTCCGCGTGATATGCGCCTTTCCCATAATTATTTTTCAAAGTCAGGGTCAGATCATGCAGACTTGTTTCGAGAATATCTATTTTCATATGTGCTTTGTTCGGTTATAGGGAATGGTCGTTATATTTTTTGTTGTATTTATTCTTTTTTTTGTACGGTTCTTCTTTATCAAGCATAAAAAAAGACAATAGAGTTCAATTTTAAATTTTATAAAATGCCAAACAAATTGTTATGATAGAAAAAACTGCACAAACCAAAGGAATAAACCACAAATCAGGACTTCTTGCAATCATTGGGCTGATAATTGCCATGATTTTCTGGGCCAGTTCATTTATTGCAATGAAATCCGCTTTCAGGTTTTATGATTCTTTTTTCGTAATATTCGGGCGCATGGCTGTCGCAAGTGCTGGTTTTCTTCTTTTCATTCGTCAGATCAAAAAAGTAAGGATAAGAAAGCGTGACCTGAAATTTCTACTTTTGATGGGGCTATGTGAACCCTGTCTCTATTTTGTGCTTGAGGCTTTTTCGCTTAAATATACATCTGCGTCACAGTCAGCCATGATAACATCCATGCTTCCGCTTATGGTGGCTTTTGCTGCATGGCTTTTTCTTGGTGAGAAAATCAGTTTTAGATCTGTTATTGGTTTTATAATTGCCATTGCAGGAGTTTCATGGCTTAGCGTAGCAGGGGAGGCAACCGCAGAAGCACCAAATCCTTTTCTCGGTAATCTTCTGGAATTTATGGCAATGATCTGCGCTACTGGGTATACAGTTTCTCTTAAATATCTGAGTGACAGATATTCTCCTGTTTTTTTAACCAGTTTTCAAAGCTTTATCGGTGCTATTTTTTTCGGGGTTTTTCTTTTTTTCAGACCAGAGAGCATACCCACCGAGATTCATCCTGGCGCGACTCTGACCATTCTTTATCTGGGTATTGCTGTCAGCATGGCCGCATATGGACTTTATAATTATGGAGTAAGTATTATTCCTGCAAATCAGGCATCGGCTTTTACGAATCTGATACCAGTGCTTGGAATGATTATGGGTTGGGTTATTCTTGGTGAGAGATTTACAAAGTGGCAGTATCTTGCTTCTGCTCTGGTTTTTGCAGGTGTTTTCATAAGTCAGAATAGATCTGATCAAAAAAAGACTTCATCTTCTCCGGTCAGGGGAATAAAATAAGAAATATTAGTTATTAATAGGCGCATTGTTTGGGGTAACTTTTTGTAAAAAGTTACCAAAAGCCTTCTAAAATTTCGTATTTTTATTATTTAAGCGCAGATGCCTCTATATTTTCTCTCTACTATGACTCTAAATCTAAAAGTTTTTGCGGAGCTTTTTTCAAAAAGTGACCCGCCAGAGTTATTCGGATCAATGTCGGATTACGAGCAAAGGACGCTCTAATCCGACCTACTAATCGGCCTTTTTTACTGCAATTTAACCATAAAAGGCCGATTTTTTTAATCTAAAATAATCATTATTTGCCAATGGGAACAGGGTCTGCGCTCTTTATGGCATAGGTGGCATTTTTGTCATCATAGACCGCCGTGATTTTTTTGCACTGATAAATAAACAGGTCGCTGAGCTGGATTATCCCGGTTATTTTATCTTCGGGCTTGTTGAGATAAACAACTATATCCAGTCTTTTACCTGTAAAAGAGCTTTTAAGGCCATATTTTCTTTCCCAGGCCACTGTCTCGTTTCCGCTGTCCGAGGCGTAGCTGAATGTTCCGTTCAGGGGGACTCTCAGAACCTCGATGAATTCGCCTTTAATAAGCTTGATTACTCTGAGGGTCTTGACATCCGAGTCCCTTTTTTCAATGGATTCTATGGCTATTTCCTTGACATCATCACCGTCCGTGTCGAAACCATAAACCAGGAAATCTCCCCTTACTGCCTTAAAGCTTATGGGTTCTATTTTTGATTCGGGAAATGAAATTGAGAGGCAGTCTTCGGGCCATTTTCTGCATTCCTTGTCTCTTGTGATCTGATCGTCTAAGGATACTTTAAGCTCCTCGGATTTTTTTGCAGAAAACCATGTACCCATAATTACTCCGGGTTCCTCAAGATAGTTCTGGGGAATTAAATCAGTTTTTGTAAAATCTATGGAGCTTGAAGAAGGCCCTGTTGATTCCGATGATTTTGACTGGGCCTGTTCATTGGAGACTGGCGATGAAGCCTGGTTTTTTTTATTCAGGCCGCAACCGGTTATGGAAAAAATAACTATTATAGAAATAATTGTTAAATTGGCATTTAACCTTTTCATGAACTTTTATTGTCCTCTTAAATATTTTTATTACATTTCATGGATATCCTGAGTATGGCCTCAAGATACTCATTCATTCCATAATAAAAAATACTGTTATGATCAGCTTCCCTGATTTTAAGAAGCTTTTTGTCTGTTTCTTCAGGTAATGATTCAAAAAGCTCTCGGGCGTCTGAATATGGTATAATATTATCGTATTCAGCATGAATAATAAGTACCGGTTTTTTGAAATTGGCCAATTTATCCGCATTGTCAAAAAAAGATTTTTTTGGTGACATGCCTGAAGTACTTGCTCCAAGCCTTTTCAGAAGAGGCTCGGCCCTTGAGAATCCGCTTTCTATTATGAGACAGTCTAATTCATTTTGGTAATTTTGGGCTATCTCGCATGCCGATGCGCTGCCAAGGGATCTTCCCATTACAATCATTGGCCCGGTGAATCCTCTTTCAGCCATAAGATTTTTTGTGAAATCAAATATTTTTAAGCTGTCATGCATCATCCCTTCAACTGTAGGACTTCCGGTCGATTTGCCGTATCCTCTGTAATCCGCAGCCATAAAATTCATGCCAAGCTTATTGTAAACAGGTCCGAGATCATCATAGTCTGATGCTATTTCACCATTTCCATGAAAAAAAAGAATCATAGGGAGCTTTTCGTCTGTTTGAAAAAGTCTTGCACCCAAAAAAATATTTTTTTCAGTGCTTATCATGAAATCTTCGGCTCCGGCAGGCGTTTCAGTCGAATAATCCTGCCTTGGATGAAAAAGAAAATCTAATATTTCAGGAATGTCAAACGCCTTATAGTCCGGTTTAGACGTGTCTTTTTGCACTATCTCACCTGTTATTAGGTTGATTTTAAATATTTAAGATGAAGTGACTCGAAGGTTATGAAGATTGCCATGAACCTGAAAAGATATACAGGTTCACGGCATATAGTTCAATAGAATTTGAAGGCTACAGATTTTGCTCGTTAATGCCGCCCTTTGCTTTTGACGGCTTTGGGACAGGTGGTGCTTCATCAATATCCGGAATCGGCTCTTCAAAATTTGCTTCAGGCTCAGGAGCAGCCGGTTTCACAGTTTTTTGCTTTGCGGCCGGCTCCTGTTTTGGCTCGGTTACAGCGCTTTTAGACGATTTTGAAACTGGTGCAGGGGCAATGGCTGCAGGTGCTGATTTTGGCTGCTTTGCGATTTTCTGCTCAAGTTCCTTGATTTTTGTTTCAAGGCGGGCTGTTTCTTTTCTGATGTCATCGGCTGTGGCAAATCCGCTTGATTTTAAACTCGCTGCCTCTTTCTGAGCAGTTTTTGCAATGCTTGTGGCTTCAGATACTGATCCCTTTAATGATTCTATTTCAGGCTTGACGCTTTTCTCAATGTCATTGACGGATTTGACCGCAGCATTGACACTATTTTGCATCTGACCAACGCTTGCCTCAACGTCTTTCTTGATTTTGTCAGCAGTTGAAGCGGCTGTTTCAGAAGCTGATTTCTGAATCTGCTCAAGTTTTGACGTAGCCTGGGCATTAAACGCGTCGAAATCCTTTTTATCCGGCTTGCTCTGTATCTTGGCATTGAGATCTTTTACAGATGCAGTGGTCGTCTCAAGGTCAGCGGTTATCTTCTGCTCTACTGTTGCAAGTCTTGTTTCAAGATTTGTCACCTTCTGCTGAAGCTCCGCAGAAAGATTCTTCAGCTCAGTTGATCCAGAATTCTGAATTGATGTGAGTTCATTTTTTATCTGAAAATACATTACCAGTATTGCAATTGTGACTATGCACGGAATAATGATGGCTACAATATTCAGCTTTGTCTGAACTTTGCTTACAGGATCAACAGTTCTGCCTAATCTTTCTTCATAATATTTGTCGCCGCCCTGTTCATGAACAGTGAGGCTGTTATCCTTTTCATCACCAAAACTGAAACTCGGTCTTATTTCTTCTTTATCATCTTCGTAGAGTCTCATTTTTCACTACTCCCACTCAATTGTTCCCGGAGGTTTTGAACTGATGTCATAAACCACCCTGTTAACGCCAGAAACCTCATTTATTAATCTGTTGGATATTTTTGCGAGAAGATCATGCGGAAGTCTTGCCCAATCCGCAGTCATGGCATCTATGCTGTTCACTGCGCGGATAGCGATGCAATTTTCGTATGTTCTCTTGTCTCCCATTACGCCGACGCTTTTTACAGGAAGGAGGACGGCAAAGGATTGCCAGAGCTTTCTGTAAAATCCGGCATTTCTTATTTCTTCAAGAAGGATTGAATCTGCTTCACGAAGTATGGCAAGGCGTTTTTCGGTCACTTCTCCGAGTATTCTTATGGAAAGCCCAGGGCCGGGAAAAGGCTGACGCCAGACCATTTCTTCTGTGAGTCCCAGTTCCTCGCCGAGTGCCCTTACCTCATCCTTGAATAGATGCTTTAAAGGCTCGATAAGCTTTAGTTTCATGTCTTCAGGAAGACCACCAACATTGTGATGGGATTTGATCACTGCGGTCGGGCCGCCAAAGGCTGATTTTGATTCGATAATGTCAGGATAAAGGGTGCCCTGGGCCAAAAATTCCGCATCTTTAATTTTTGACGCTTCTTCGTCAAAGACTTCTATGAACAGAGCGCCTATGATCTTTCTCTTTTTTTCAGGGTCTGTAACGCCTTCAAGGGCACCCAGAAATTTTTTACTGGCGTCCACATATATTATGTTCATGTGGAAATTATTCGAGAAGGTTTCTTCCAGTTTTTTTCTTTCGTCTTTTCTGAGCAGCCCGTTATCTACAAATATACAGGTCAGATGATCTCCGATTGCTTTGTGAATAAGCACAGCGGCCACAGATGAGTCGACTCCTCCGGAAAGGCCGAGGATTACTTTTTTACCGTTTGTTACTTTTCTGATTTCAGCTATTTCTTCTTCAACAAAGGATTTCATTGTCCAGGAACGTTTGCAGTCACAAATATTGAAAAGGAAATTGCTTAAAACTTTTCTTCCTTCCTGGGAATGCTCGACCTCAGGGTGAAACTGAACTCCGTAGAGTCTTCTTTTGTTGCATTCGATTACCGCTATTTCAGTATTATCTGTCGAAGCAGTGATTTCAAACCCTGAAGGAAGGCCGGTGCTGGAGTCCCCGTGGCTCATCCAGCATACAGAGTCGTCTTCTATGTCTTTAAGTAGTCCTGATTTGTTGTCTGTCTTGAGACGTGCAAATCCGTATTCTCTTTTTTCAGCTGATTCGACTTTTCCGCCAAGTGCATCAACCATGAATTGCATGCCGTAGCATATCCCGAGAACAGGGACTCCAAGTTCAAATATGGCCCTGTCGACCTTTGGGCTGTGTTCGTCATATATGCTTGAAGGCCCTCCAGAGAGTATTATCCCTTCTGGTTTCATGGCCTTTATTGCCTCAATCGGAGTGTTTGGCGGTTCAATCTGGCAGTAAACCTCGCACTCACGCACACGCCTTGCTATTAGCTGATTGAACTGGGATCCGAAATCGATGATAACTATCATATAATCCTCAAAAGTATTTATTTGGTGTTTCAAGGTAACCCTTGCAAAATTGCACCTATTTTTAGCAAATGCCCTGAAAAATACAATATCAAAAAGCCTTGATAAAAATATGGTGGTAAATTATCAATTGAAACATTCGGATTTCCCCCATAATTCCCATTAAATATTTTATCCGGTTAGTAACACATCCGGGGTGTGTCAAGGAGATTGATTTGCTTAACAAAAAAAACAAAGGTCAGGCAGAATCCCTGATCAGTGAAGCCATGATAAAATTCGAAAAAGAATATATGGGGAGAGGTCCCGTCGAAACCAGGACATATATTATTGAGGATATGATTCTGGTTCGCTTAAAAGGAGTTCTTACACCAGCAGAACATCAGCTCGCAATGCATCAGGATAATGCGAGCGGAAGGGAGCTTATCAAGCAGGTCAGGGTCAAGCTTCTTGAAAGCGGAAGACCTTTGATGGAAAAGGAAATTGAGGGCATCATGAATTGCAAGGTCAAAAGTCTTCACACAGACATTAGCACAATAACAGGTGAAAGGGTTATTATCTTCATATTGGAAAAACAGATTCCATAGGCCCTGATCATTGCAGATTTTATAATTCGGATTTGTGATTGCGGTGGGATGTTTGGCCCCACAAATTTCTGAAGGGATTGGATGCAAGAATTGATGCTTGTTTACAAGCAAAAGACGACTTCAAACCAACTAAAAATAAAGTATAACCACATTTTTCATTTGACATATAAATTCATTTGTGGTCAACAGCCTATGAAGCGATCTGGATGTGTTGCTTACAGCAAGGCGTTTGGATCGATTTAAAATCGATATTCGTTAATTTCTGAATATCAAAATAAGCCCCAGAGTTCAAAAGGATATCGGATTTTATAAAAATCCGGGATGCTTTTTAGGAATGTAAGGCCAGAGTCTGTATGTTTCATACAGGTTCTGGCCTTTTTTTATTGTGTTAAACCGGGTCTTCCATATTTAAGGAGCTAACAATGGGCGAGAATAATACATATAAACCTGTGATATCAAAATCGGCTTATATTCATCCCTCCGCAGTTATAATCGGCAATGTGGAAATAGGCGCAAATGTATTTGTCGGGCCCAACGCCGTAATAAGATCTGATGAAGCTGACCACAACAACCATGTTGCTCCGATGATAATTGAAGACGATGTAAACATTCAGGATAATGTTGTCATACACGCGCTTGCAGGATCCACCTTAAAAATAGGAAAAGGTTCTTCGGTTTCACATTCAGCAATAGTCCATGGGCCATGTGAAATAGGAAAAGAGTGTTTTATAGGATTCGGCAGTGTTGTATTCAAAGCGTCAGTGGGAGACGGCACTGTTGTTATGCATAAGGCTCTTGTGGAGAATGCCGTGATTCCTGAAAAAAGATCCGTACCTTCAGGAACAATAATAAAAAATGATGAAGACGCCTTAATGCTTGAGCCTGTGACTGAAGATTTGTCGGCTTTTGCCGGAAGGGTCAGGCAGAATAATCTTAATCTCTTGAATTCTTCCATCTATAAAAAGACCAACTATAAAATGAACAGGGCTCCCAAAATTGCTGTGGTCATGGGAAGCAAGTCAGATATGGATGCAATGAAAGAATGCATAAATGTTCTGGACGATTTTGGAATACCCCATGAAGTCAGAATTATTTCAGCACATAGAACTCCTGAAAGAGCACATGCTTTTGCCAGGGAAGCTACTGACAGAGGCCTGCAAATAGTAATTGCAGCAGCAGGAAAGTCAGCTCATCTGGCAGGCGTAATGGCTTCCATGACAACAATTCCTGTAATAGGTGTTCCAATGCAGACTTCGGATCTCGGCGGTCTTGATTCTCTCTTTTCAGTCGTTCAGATGCCTGGCGGTGTACCGGTTGCTACAACCGCGATAGGCCGGGCAGGCGCTAAAAATGCGGCATTACTGGCAATTTCCATTCTCTCACTTAATGACAATTCATTAAATGAAAGACTTAAGGAGTACCGGAGGGCAATGCAGCATGCAGTTGAGATGATGGATGATGAAGTGTGTGTGGCAATTCCTTGTTGAACGGGTGGTAAGAATATTGTCGGATCTCCTTGAATATTATTGACATTCTTTTAAAAAACAGGTTATGGACGCAATTCAATTGTGTTTTTTGATAAGTAGAACTTAATTGCTTCAAGACTTGATCCGTCATTGAACGGTGAACACATATATAAGGTTAGGCTTCAGGCAGAGTTAAGGTGGCAAATGTCCGGGCCGTGTAAAACGCATTGCAGCGAATAGGCCCTACGCTTTTTCCATGTTTTTGTTTAAAGCTTAAACCAAGAATATCAGCAAAGGAGTCTTTTTTATGGCAAAGACCATGAAAACAATTGACGGGAACACGGCTGCCGCGCATGTTGCTTATGCTCTCACAGATGTTGCGGCTATATATCCAATAACTCCGTCAACCCCCATGGGTGAGACATCAGATGCGTGGGCGGCGGATGGCAAAACCAATATCTTCGGTTCTCCACTTACCGTAAGACAGCTTCAGTCAGAAGCCGGAGCGGCAGGTGCAGTCCACGGCGCACTTGCAGCTGGTGCTCTTACCACAACGTTTACAGCTTCCCAGGGTCTTCTTCTGATGATCCCAAACATGTACAAGATAGCTGGCGAACTTTTGCCTGCTGTTTTTCATGTTACTGCAAGATCAATCGCTGCACACGCTCTATCCATCTTTGGCGATCACCAGGACGTAATGGCCTGCCGTCAGACCGGTTTTGCGATGCTTTGCTCAGGTTCTGTTCAGGAAGTTCAGGATATGGCGCTCGTCGCCCATCTTGCATCAATCGAAAGCAGAGTTCCTTTCCTTCATTTTTTTGATGGTTTCAGAACCTCCCATGAAATTCAGAAAATCGAGATGATCGATTATGCTGATATGAAGAAACTCGTCAACATGGAAGCTGTCGAAGCTTTCCGTCAGAGCGCCATGAATCCTGAGCATCCTGAGATTCGCGGTACTGCACAGAACCCAGACATTTATTTCCAGGGCCGTGAAGCCGCAAATCTTTATTATGATGCAGTTCCGAGCGTAGTTGCGGAATACATGAATAAGGTTTACGAGCTGACAGGCAGACGCTATGGACTCTTTGACTATGTAGGTCATGCTGAAGCAGACAGAATAATTATTGCAATGGGTTCAGGCTGCGAGGCCATTGAGGAAACCGTTGAATACCTTCTTGCAAAGGGTGAAAAAGTCGGTCTTGTTAAGGTAAGACTTTTCCGTCCGTTTGACATAAATGCATTGCTTGAAGCAGTTCCAGCGACTGCTAAGTGCATCACTGTTCTTGACAGAACCAAGGAACCTGGATCAACAGGTGATCCTCTTTATCTTGATGTCTGCACTGCTTTCATGGAAAAAGGTCAGTCTCCAAAGATAATCAGCGGCCGTTATGGTCTTGGCTCCAAGGAGTTCACTCCTTCCATGGTCAAGGCTGTTTATGACAATATGAAAAAGGCTGGCCCCAAGAATCATTTCACGGTTGGTATCAAGGATGACGTTTCCTTCACTTCACTTGATGTGACAGAAATAATTGAAACCACTGCAAAAGGAACTGTTCAGGCCAAATTCTGGGGTCTTGGTTCAGATGGTACTGTTGGTGCGAATAAGACTGCCATCAAGATCATCGGTGACAATGCAGGCAAGTTCGCGCAAGGGTATTTTTCATACGACTCCAAGAAGTCCGGCGGGATCACTGTGTCCCATCTCAGATTCGGTGATCTTCCGATAAAGTCGACTTACCTTGTATCAAACGCTGACTTCATAGCATGCCACAAGTCCAATTATGTTCAGATTTATGATGTTCTCGAAGGCATAAGAAACGGCGGAACCTTCCTTCTCAACTCTCCATGGACTGCGGAAGAGATGGAAAATCAGCTTCCTGCCAATGTTAAGCAGATAATAGCTGCCAAGAATATCAAATTCTATAATATAGATGCTGTAAAGATTGCGACCGGCGTAGGTCTTGGCGGCCGCATCAACATGATCATGCAGACCGCATTCTTCAAACTTTCTGGTGTTCTTCCTGTTGATACGGCTATTGCCTATCTTAAGGACGACATCAAGAAGACGTACGGAAGAAAAGGCGATGAAATTGTTCGCATGAATATAGAGGCAGTTGACCAGACCATAGCAAATCTTGTTGAAATTAAGGTTCCTGCTTCATGGGCTACAGCGGCTGCTACATCTTCCGAAGTTGAAGAAGTTCCTGAATATGTAGAAAATGTAATGCGTCCGATTCTTGCTCAGAAGGGTGACAGTCTCCCTGTTTCAGCTTTTGAGCCTGACGGTCTTTTCCCTGTTGCAACTTCCCAGTTTGAAAAACGAGGCGTTGCCATAGATGTTCCTGAGTGGATACCTGCAAACTGTATTCAGTGTAATCAGTGCGCTTATGTATGCCCTCATGCAGCTATCATTCCTGTTCTTGCAACTGATGACGAGCTTGAAGATGCTCCTGCATCATTTGTTACCGTTCCTGCAACAGGCAAGGAGCTCAAGGATTTCAAGTTCAGAATCCAGGTTAATACCCTTGATTGCCAGGGCTGCGGAAACTGCGAGGATATCTGCCCTGCCAAGACCAAGGCTCTTGTAATGAAGCCTCTTGATACCCAGACTGCTGTTGAGGTTCCAAACCATAAATTCTCCCTGACAATTCCTTTCAAGGATAATGTGGTTCCGCGCACAACAGTAAAAGGCAGTCAGTTCCAGAAGCCTCTCATGGAATTCTCAGGTGCGTGCTCGGGATGCGGTGAAACTCCGTATGTCAAGCTCATCACCCAGCTTTTTGGCGAGCGCATGCTTGTTGCAAACGCCACTGGTTGCTCGTCAATCTGGGGCGCTTCAGCGCCGTCAACTCCATACTGTGTTAACAAGGATGGCTTTGGCCCTGCATGGGGTAACTCACTCTTTGAAGACGCAGCGGAATTCGGGTACGGAAAACTTGTTGCCATCAAGCATCGCAGGGAAGCTCTTGCTGCTCAGGTAAAAGAAGCTCTCAACCTTGAAATTTCTGACGAGCTTAAAGACGCCATGAATGCATGGCTCGAAACCATGGATGACGGTGAAAAATCCCGCCAGACTGGTGATATGATGAATGCAATTCTTAGCATGGAACCAGTTGCAAGTGATCTCCTTGACAAAATAGCTTCCCAGGCTGATCTGTTCACCAAAAAATCACATTGGATATTCGGTGGTGACGGCTGGGCATATGACATAGGTTTCGGTGGTCTTGACCATGTAATTGCTTCAGGTGAAGACATCAATATCCTTGTAATGGATACAGAAGTTTACTCGAATACCGGCGGGCAGTCTTCAAAGGCTACTCCGACTGGTTCGATCGCAAAATTTGCAGCATCAGGCAAGAAAACAGCAAAGAAAGACCTTGGCAGAATTGCAATGACCTATGGCTATGTTTATGTCGCATCCATATCAATGGGCGCTAACAAACAGCAGACCATTAAGGCGATTCTTGAGGCAGAAGCTTATCCTGGGCCTTCAATCATACTCTGCTATGCACCTTGTATAAATCAGGGCATAAAGAAAGGTATGGGCAAATCCCAGGAAGAGGCAAAACTTGCTGTTGAATGTGGATACTGGCCTCTTTATCGCTTTAATCCTGATCTTGCTTCAGAAGGAAAGAATCCTTTTGTTCTTGAATCAAAAGCACCGGATGGAACGCTTCAGCAGTTCCTTTCAGGCGAAGCGAGATATTCCCAGCTTGAGAGGTCTTTCCCTGATGAGTCCAAGCGCCTCAGAGCCAAAATCGAGGAAGAGGTTGCTGGAAGATATAATGATCTTGTTTCTCTTTCCGGCGCAAAGCCTGAATGCAAATAACCTGTTAGTCTGATATATATTTGAATATAAAGGCTGTTTCACTTTATGTGAAACAGCCTTTTTTATTGGCTATGTTCTCGTTAAATTATGAAATCTAAAAAAATATTTTTTTAAAATGGTTTCTGATCACCTGATCAACGATTGTTAAAAATATATCTGAATTAGGGTGAATTTTTAATCAATAAGAGTATAAATAAAACCCTAATATAATTCAGTTATAAAAAGGATTTTTAAATGCCATTAAAAGAACAGTTTATTTATTATTTTCTTTGCGGATTGATCCGAGGCCTTGGTTTAATTCCTGTAAAAACAAGAGAGTATCTTGCGTCTCAGATTGCAAGGCTCTGGTTTAATCTGGACAAAAGGCACCGTAGTCTGACCATGAAAAATCTTTCCATGGTTTTTGATAAAAAAAGCAAAACAGAAATCAGGGATCTTGCCAGGGATGTCTTTAAACAGTGGATTCTTGTTCTTTTTGAATTAGGATGGGGGTTCTCGCTGGATAAGAGGAATTTCGGCAAATATGCGGATATTTATGGGTGGGAGCATGTAATGGCTGCCCATAAGAAGAAAAAAGGCATTCTCTTCTGCACTGGCCATCTTGGAAATTGGGAAATTATGATTGCAGGTTTTCAGAAGATGAAGGCTCCGATAAATGTTGTATATCGTCCGATTGATTTCAAACCGTTTGACAGATTTATAAATGAATCAAGAACCAGGCTTGGACTTAAGCTTATTCCAGTAAGAAATGCCATGGAAAAGATTACAAAAACCCTGGCTGACAGAGAAATGATTGCCATGCTGATAGATCAGAACGCAAATTACAGCAATGGCGTTTTTGTGGACTTCATGGGACACGAGGCATGTACATCCCAGGGTATGGCAAGACTTGCTCTCGCGACAGGCGCATCTGTTGTTCCTGGTTTCATGGTCAGGGACAAAGGCAGATACAGAATGGAATTTCTTCCTGAGATTCAACTGATCAGAACCGGCGATTATATGGAAGATATCCAGATCAACACAGCAAGGTATAACAAGGCTGTTGCTGATTATTCTCTTAAATATGCAAATCAGTGGTTCTGGCTTCATAACAGATGGAAGACCAAAAGATTCAGCGCATGGCCAAAGCAGTAATTCTGCTCGGAGTTTTTTTCAGGCTGTGTCTGTGTTTGTAATAATGAGGTCGAAATGCCGGATTCGACTCATCAAGAACAGCCTTCCAGCTAATCCGTTCAAAGAAACTCCGAAAAAAGATAACAACACCGGGGGGTTGTGAACAAACCACCATTTCTGAGTTTGTTTGCGGGCTTTTTTACAAAAAAATACCCGCTGGAGATTGTTCAAATCAATGAGACCTTAATTTAAAGCTGGAAAAGACCGAGCCACGCTCATTTCAGAAAAACAGGAATCCGAAGAATATTTTAATTGGAAGGCCATCAATCTGGAATTTTTTGGGAACAGGCTGGTCTGCAATAATAATCACCTCTATTGCTGTTTATTATTATGGCGTCCGGTCTTTCATGGACAAGTTCAAGGAGGTTCTTGTCATTGATGGTTTTAGTTTCAATGCCTGCCATGTTTTCTTCAGTGAACGTTCCATCTTTTAGGCTTTGAACAATAATAAATTCGTATTCGGATCTCCATGAACCGATAAGATTTGAGCAAGGTTAATTATGATAAAACCGCAAAAAGCCTAACTTTCGTCATTCCAGAGAAAGCCGGAATCCATAAACACCTGAAAAATAATGGATGCCGGATCAAGTCAGACATGACGGTGTAGTCATTTTTGAGTTTTTTGGGGCCTAAGCTGAGTCTTTAGTCATTGAGGCGGACTTGGAGTAAGCCTCATTCCAAAAAGTTTAGCGCACCTTGAATCGGAAATTTTTATTTTGCCATCTTATTGCGGTTTTATCAAAATTAATCAATATCAGAACAGTATTTTGATTCATTATTGAGGTTATGCAGCCAGACTATTGATTTAATGAGTATAATGAGTTATTAAACTTCATCTGAGATTATCCGAGGATATACTATTCAAAATGCCTTAGCACGGTTTAAGTTATGTCTAAGTGCGGGCATTGCCATCAATTAGACCAAGTCGTTAGATTTAAAAGCCACAAATAATTGGACTTCGGGTTTCCGTGATATTTTTTCATAATAATGTTTTGAAAAACTAGATGACTCGAATCGCTGTTTACAGCACAAACTCCTTTATTTGTCTTTTGCGACTCCATCAATAGTCATTCTGGATGATTAAAGCTATTAATCCCCACTTAAAAAACATAAATACAAGGATCCGGATCATGAGAAAGTTTAAAAAAACATTAGGGATAATATGCATGCTTGCGCTGCTTGTTCCTGTTATGGCCTATTCTGCGGATAAACCTGAAAAGGCTCCTTCAGGTCCGCATGCGTCAAGTTTTGTTGATAACAAGGATGGCACAGTCACTGACAAGAAAACCGGACTTACCTGGAAGCAGTGTCCTGAAGGGATAACCGGTGGCGACTGTGCTACTGGAAAAGCCGATAAATTCAAATGGCAATTCGCCCTGGATCATGCAAAGTCAATTAATGACGGTGAAGGATTTGCAGGTAAAAAGGACTGGAGAGTCCCGGCGATAGATGAGCTTGCGACCATCATTGATGCTAATCGGAAAGACCCCTCAATAAATTTGACTGCATTCCCTAATACGCCTTTTGATGCATTTTACTGGTCGTCAACTACGACTGACGATGGTAAAAACGCTTGTTGCTACATCTTTGGCATTGGCAAGAGACTTTGGAGCTTTAAATTCGATGTCGGATATCTCAGGCTTGTCCGCGGTGAAATGAAAAATGCCGTAAAGGCGACTGAAGAAGATAAGCCTGAGGAAAAAAAGAAAGACTCATCAAAGAAAAGTGATAAAAAGACCGGCGATGTAAAGACCACTGACACAAAGACTGATGCTGTAAAAAGCGAATCAGAAAAGAAATAATTTTAAAAGAAGATGTGAATATGAGGGTAGCCTTTTGGGCTGCCCTTTTTCTGTAATGTTTGTGAAGCTTTTTTTAGATCTACCAGCTTGTCAAAATTTCCAACCTACTATTATTCAGAATACGTCATCTATTGTAACTTTTTTAAAGTTCTTGACCTCTGAAAAAATAAAATATAAGTTTTTTATAAACAACGTTTGCTAAAAGGTTTTTTGTTCAAAAAGGTGCTTTAAAAGTTGGCAGATGTTCTTTTTTTTAGTCTTAATGGGACGATTTTCATTAGCCTTTTGGTGGTATTACGTAAATGCGTTTTCTCTCAAAAGCAATATAACGCCCCTCTGTTTCGAGAATCATAAGTCTTTTGGAGGAAAAAGCCCGGAAACGCAGATGATCTGGGTATCAGGCAGTATTAACAAATACCTATATGCCTTGTGGAGGTATTATGAAAAAATTTTTAGCGAGTATAGCAGCTGCGGCAATCATTACTGTTCCTATGACTTCCTTCGCCTTAGAACCAATGACTAAGGGTGATCTTAAAAAAGCTACTGGACAGGCAGGAGTAAGTATTTTTTTTGATCACATTGTAATGGTTATTAGCTCGCAGCCAACTGTCACATATTGGGATACGGATGGAGTTTCATCTTATGCCGGAACTATAGGGCAGGTAAAGTCGGCTGGTATCAGAATTGAGTATGGACCCAAAAAATCAACCAGCCAAAAATAATTCTGAGTCTGGCCTGGATATGGTTGTTATTGCTTTTGTTTCTTTTCGATTTTAACGGCACAGGCTTTGTATTCTGCGGTGAAACTGACAGGATCATAAACTGGATTTGTCAGCCAGTTGGCGCATGTTTCCCTGAAATGGAAGCTCATCCAGAGCATTCCAGCAGGGACTTCATCCGTAATTCTTGCGTTTATGCTGACTTTGCCTCGTCTTGAAATAACGTTGATTCTGTCTCCTGATTTTATTCCAAGTTTTTCTGCGTCTTTAACTGAAATATCCGCAGTTTCCTCAGGCATGAGTTCATCAAGTCCGGCGCATCTTCCTGTCTGGGTTCTTGTGTGATAGTGGTACAGTCTTCTGCCTGTGCTTAGCATGAAAGGATATTCGCTATCCGGAACTTCAGCAGGAGGAGTCCATTCAACAGGCGTGAATATTCCAAGCCCGCATGTGAAGCGGCCTTCTTTATGCAATATGCATACGCCGGGATGTTCTTCATCCGGGCATGGCCACTGAAGGCCATTTTTTTCAAGCCTTTTGTATTTTATTCCTTTTAACTGGGGAGCAAGTTCGGTAACCTCATTATCCCATATCTCACTGGCACTGTCTGATTCCCAATTATGGCCGAATCTTTTTGCAATCTCCTTGAAAATCCACCAGTTTGGCATTGCAATTCCAGGAGGATTACTTGCTGTTCTTACCCTGCTTACCCTTCTTTCGCTGTTTGTGAAAGTTCCGTCATTCTCACTCCATGCGGCTGCAGGAAGCACAACGTGGGCGAAGCGGGCTGTCTCTGTCATGAAAATATCCTGACAAACAAGAAATTCTGCGGAAGACAGGTTCTTTTCAACTTTTCTTATATCAGGCTCTGAATTGGCAAGATTTTCGCCAAAGACATAGAAAGCCTTTATTGATCCAGTTGAAAGAGCTTCAATAATTTGGGGAATCATGATGCCTTTTTTATCAGGAAGACCAGTAACACCCCATGCTTTTTCAAATTTATCCCTTGATCCCTTGTTCGTGACTGACTGGTAACCCGGGAATATTCCAGGCAGTGCGCCCATATCGCAAGCTCCCTGAACATTATTCTGGCCACGCAGAGGATTTACTCCTCCACATTCAATGCCCATGTTTCCAAGAAGCATCTGAAGATTGGCAATGGCAAAAACATTATTTGTGCCGCAGGTATGCTCGGTTATTCCAAGAGTATAGCAGAGCATAAAAGGTTTTACAGAAGCAATTTTTCTTGCGACCTTGACTATGAGCTGGGGCGATATTCCGCATATTTCAGCCGATCTTTTTGGTGTGTAGGATTCAACATTTTCCTTAATATCGTTTAATCCGATGGTGCATGAATCGACAAATTTTCTGTCATAAAGTTCTTCACTTATTATGACGTGCATGAGGCCATTTAAAAACGCAATGTCAGTCCCGACTTTTAGCGGTACATGAATTGAAGCAAAATCCACAAGCGCATGACGCCTCGGATCCACAACAATCATTTCAGCTCCTGCCATTACAGCATTTTTGACAAAAGTTGCCGCAACAGGATGGGCTTCGGTCATGTTTGAACCTATGACCATGAACATTTTGGCTCTGGCAAATTCATTAAATGAGTTTGTCATGGCGCCTGAACCGAAAGCTGTCGCCAGACCGGCGACTGTGGGAGCGTGTCAGGTTCGGGCGCAGTTATCTATGTTGTTCGTGCCAAAAACAGACCTGAATAGTTTCTGCATCTGGTAAGAATCTTCGTTTATGCTCCTTGAGCAGCTGATGCCTGCCACAGAATCAGCCCCATGTTTTTCAATAATTTGCTTGAATTTTGATGCAACAAGGTCAAGAGCCTCGTCCCATGACGCCTCTCTGAAACTATCCTTTTCGCGTATAAGAGGGGTTTTCAGTCTTTCTTCCGAATAAATAAAATCATAACCGAATCTGCCTTTTACGCAGAGTCTGCCCATGTTTGGCTGGGCGTCATCTACTCCTGTAACCCTGAATATCTTTCCATCCATGACATGCAGCCATACCTGACATCCGACTCCGCAGTAAGGGCAGGTTGATCTTATTTTTGTTTTTTTGGAGGACTGCTTGATTTCATTTATTGATTTTTTTTCTTTTAACGCACCAACAGGACAAGCTTGGACGCATTCACCGCAGAAAACGCATTTTGAATCTGTAAGTGTTTTATTGGCTCCTGCAATTATTCTGCTTTTTATTCCCCTGAATCCGAATCCTATAGCATTGTTCACCTGGAAATCATTGCATGCCTGCACGCATCTTCCGCAAAGTATGCATTTTGACATATCCCTGATTATCATCGGATTGTCAGTCTCTGGCTGTATTTCAGCCCTGTCAGATCTTTTGAATCTTTTGGGGTCGGCCTTATATTTTTCGGCCAGATTTTTCAGCATGCAGTCGTCATTTGCTCCGGCACATTCTCCTGTGTCGCAGTCATGTTTTCCTGATGCAAGCATAAGTTCTAGAACCATTTTTCTGGCATTCTTAACTTTTTGAGATTCAGTCTGAATAATCATACCTTCAGAAGCTGGAGTGCAGCATGATGCAGCAAGATTTTTCATTCCTTCTACTTCCACAACGCAGATCCTGCATGCTCCGGTCGGAGTTGCTCCCTTGAGATGGCATAATGTGGGTATACCTATTCCATTTTCCCGAGCTATTTCGAGGATTGTCATTCCTGCTTCGAAAGCAATCTCTTTACCATTTATGTTTATAGCATTAGTCGACATTAATGAACCTCCTCACTGTCCTGGGATTCCATTACAGATATATTCTTGCCCTTTGATTTGGCCGTATATAGAGCCTCGTCCGCACGTTTTACAATGGTGTCCATGGTATCATTGTCTCTAAATTCGGCAACACCGCAGCTTATGCTTATGCTCAGATCCTCACCTGGCATTGATTCTGCGTATTCGGAAAATCTTGTCTGGGCTATGCATTCCCTTATTCTTTCAGCCATGTATATGGCACCCTTTTTGTCGCTGTAAGTGAGGATGATGAATTCATCCCCGCCCCACCTGACAAAAACATCTGTTTTTCTTATGCAGGTCTGGGTGATGTTCGATATGTCAACCAGGATCTTATCTCCATAAAGATGGCCAAGGCTGTCGTTAAGTGTTTTGAATCTGTCTATGTCATAAAGAATGATTGAAAAATGTCTTTTTTCCCTTCTGAAGGTATAAACAGCCATTTCAAATTGCCTGTCAAACTCTCTTCTGTTGCAGGCTCCAGTGAGTTTGTCCGTAATAGCAAGAATTTCAAGATTTTTCTGGAAAATATTAATGGTAAAAACGATTAGAATAATAACAATCAGAGTAATGGACAGGCCGATAAGAAGATTGGTTGCAAAATTCTGTCTGATTTCTGTCATGGAGCCTGTTTCGTTATGTTCAACCATAAGAAACCAGTTGAATTCAGGTATGTATCTTACAAGAAGAAGTATATGCTTGCCATTTTTGTCAAACTCGTAAAAGGTCCCGGATGTATCACTTTCTGTTTTCTTTTCAAGTATCTTGTCCGCAATTTCCCCAAGTCCTTCAAGATTCTGGATTTTGACTTTTTCGACCAGACTTTTATCTTCATGAACCTGTATTGTTCCTTTGTCATCAACAAGATAGATTTCCTTATTATAGTTATGGCCGTACTTTTTCAGGGAATTAGCAACGCTCTCAAGCTTGAGGCCGACTCCGGTAACTCCCAGCAAATTTCCGGAGCTGTCATTCAGTCTGTGATTTATAAATATTGTGAGGGTCCCGTCAGCTGCTTCATCAGTATCTACATCAAGAACATATTCCTTGTTAGTTGCTTTAAATGCGTAATACCAGACATCATGGGCGTCTTCTTTGCTGATTTTTTTCTGAATACCTTTGAAATGATAGTAATTGCCCGTATTTTCTGAAACCAGGAAAACCGAGAAAAAACCGTATTTATCCCTTATTTCTTTAAGATAACTAGTGATTTTTGATATGTCTTTTTCACCTTCCATACTCCAGTCTTTAAGGAAGGTGTCATTGGCCATGAGAGATGATATAAAGATCGGTCTGATCAGATCCTGCTGTATTTCAGAATAGATATTATTGCTTGTAAGTGGGAGGGCACTGTTTACAAGATTATCCCTGACAGTGTTTCTTGAAATCTTGTAGTTGAGGAAATTGATTAGAAAAAAGCCCAAAAAAAGGATTAATGTCACCGCTGTGATGAGCTTTGTTTTGTGTCCAGTTTTTTTCAAAATGTTTTCCTTTATCTTTTATAGCCTTTCCAGCACGACAGATGCTATCTATCCGTCAAAAAATACAGATTCTCATTATCCGGGAGGCGTATATAAATATGCGCTTTATTATTGGGGGGGATTATTTAAAAATCTTTCTCTTTTTATACTATTTAGCAAAAAAATTAAAAATGAATTTAATATTTAAAAATGATTTAGCTGTTTCATAAAGGTCTTTTTTATCCTATACGGGACAACGGCCAATGGCGATTGACAACTTTAAACTAAGGCTTTGTTAGTGTTAAAAAAGGCCTATTAGTAGGTAGGATTAGAGCGTTCTTTGCTTGTAATCCGACATTGATCAGAATGCCGACGGGTCGCTTTTTGAATAAAGCTCAGCAAAAACTTTCAGGTAGTTAAACAGTGCATACACAGCTTTAGGGCATTTGCGCCTGATAAAATAAAACATAAAGTTTTTTAGGGGACTCAAGGAAATTTTTGCAAAAAGCCCCCAAGATCCAGAATAGCAAAAAGGTTTATTATATAGCTTTTCAACATCTAAGGGCACATAGCCTAAACTAATGACTATTCGGTTTTTTTTGATTAGATTGCTAAAACCTGCTTTTACAAGTTTTTTAGAAATTTCATAGGGGTTGTTTTGAAAGACCTTTCAAGCCGCGTTAAGGACGTCAGGGGCTACGGTTGTGTGATTCTTGCCGCCGCACTCTGGGCAAGCAGCGGATCATTCTCGAAGTATCTTTTTACAAAGGGGAGCATCACCACATTTGATCTTGTTCAGGCAAGAATAACTCTTGCCAGTATATTTCTTTTTTTGATTATTTTTTTTACGGACAGATCAAAGTTGCGTATATCCAGGAAATCAATTGGTTATTTTTTCTGGCTTGGTTTCGTCGGCATGGCTCTGGTTCAGTTTACCTACCTTTATGCCATAAGCAAGATCAACGTGGCATCTGCAATTCTTATACAGTATCTTGCCCCTGCATTCATTGCCATTTTTTTTCTTATGACTGGGAGAGAAAAGATCAGCAGGATAACGGTAGCAGCTCTTCTCATGTCTATCTCAGGATGTTTTTTTGTCGCTGCTGGCAAGAAATTAGGGCTTGGAGATATGAACAAGGCAGGAGTGATTTCAGCACTTTGCTCAGCTTTGACATTTGCCTTTTATTCTGTGAAGGGCGAAGAAGGGATGAAAAAATATGATCCTTCCACTGTGCTTTTGTATGCACTCATTTTTGCGGCAGCTGCATGGAATATTTTCAGATTCCCTTTTTCCTGGGTCTCATCCGACCTTGATATGTTGAGTGTGGCGGCAATTATTTATATCGCTGTGATGGGCACTATTGTTCCATTTCTTCTTTATTTTTGGGGCATAAAAATGATCAGACCCACAAACGCATGCATAACAGCCACAATCGAGCCAATCATCGCAGGCATTATTTCATGGCTCCTTGTTGGCGAAAAAATGGATGCGGTTCAGATATCCGGAGGCGTTCTTGTCATTTGCTCTGTTGTTCTGCTTCAACTTAAATCAGCGTCTGTTAATAAACCATCTTACCCGTAAAAACAAAACTCATGCCCTGTTCTTTTGGCTATGATCCAGCAAAAATTGATGGACTTGCAAAAAGTCAAAAAATGGCGGCGGCGTAAAGCCGGACTTGATTCGGCATCTTTGTATTTTCAGATACTTCTGGATTCCGGCTTGCGCCGGAATGACGGAAACGGATTTTTTGCGACCTTGTCAATTTCCATAGGTGGCCTGAAAAGGGAAGAGAGTCTTTCTTTTTGATGTAAATAGGATAACAGAGCGTCTTGCCGGGGCGTTGGTCATGGTTGGCTTTGTTGTATTGTATGGAACTGTGTGGTGACCTTAAGCCACGATGGTGGGCAATGCCCACCATACAACTCTAAAAATGCGAAAGGCTATTTATTCTTTTTCTTTTCAAGCTTTTCCTGCTTTTTCTCTTTTTGTGTCTTCAGAGGTTTTTTCTTTTCATCTTTTTTTGTATCTTGTGATTTTGCCATGGGTTTTCTCCTTTTTAAAAGCCGATTGAAAATCAGCCAAGATCAATAGTGTATATTATTATTGTGGGCTTCTGCCCTTGGTCTGAAGTGTTATTTAGAACATATCAAAAAAAAATAATCATGTGATTAATGATATCAGAATCTGTAGAAAAGACCTGCGTTCAGCATTACTCCGCCAAGGTCTGTGTCATTGTCGCCGAATCTGCTTACTGCCGAATATTTTGACTCTAAAATCAGTCCTGCACCTTCAAACATTTCACTCTGGGTAAAAAGCTTTAGTCCTCCTTTTACAAACCATCCCGAAACTGTCCCGTCATTGGATTTGAAATAATCATCTGAAGGATCTTCGTTTACATACCACAGTTCTCCTCCAAGGCCTCCGAAAATGCTGACAAAAGGCATTACTTCATATTCATATTGGGCTCCGATGGATACAGGGATAAGGGTGAGCTCGGTTTTAACCCCTGTTTCTTCACCTGACACAGTTACTGCGTATCCTGATTTCCACATATAACCTGCTTCAATGTCAGCAAGTATATTGTCGCAAATTTTGCGCTCATAAAGAATAGTGACTGGAGAGCTGCTGTTGTCATAAACGTCTTCATAAAGGCTTTCTGAAGGTTTGAAATATCCCCATTTTAAAGCAATTGTATTGTTTCCATCAATAGCTGCGGCAGGACTGACCGGAGCCAAAATCCCTGCTATTACCGCAACCATTATTACCGCCCTGTATTTTTTGAAAAAATCTGCAGCTATGAAAAGAATTGCCGCCATAATGCCGAGTGCCGCAACTGCGTCTTTTCTGGCGTCCGATGATGAAACAAAACAACCGCTGAAGGAACTGTCATCGCTGAGAAGTGTTTTGGATTTTTCGATCACGACTTTTTTTTCGGCAGAATATCCACTTTCATTATTATAGTAATCATAGGCCGTTGCCACAAAATAGTAGGTGACGTTCTGGGTCAGTCCCGTAATTGTTGTGCTTGTGCCTGTCCCTATATCAATTGGTACGCTGTCGTAAACTCCTGGATTTGTTCCATACAGTATTTTGGTTCCTTTTATGTCGGCAAGTCCTGGAACAGGATGTTTGATTTTTATGGTTATGGATTCTGTGCCTGCTATGCCTGCAAAAGTAATTTCAGGAGCAGGAGGAGCTAATGTGTCAGGGGTAGTGTCTGCGGCGATTTCACTCGTTTTGTCAGATTCCTGACGGTCTGTATTTACAGATGTAAGAGCAAAGAAATATCTTTTGCCTGATTCAAGTCCTCCCACCTCAAAAGCACTTAAATTTGCCCCTTCTGTCTCTGCTTTTGAAGAATAATGTCCTGCAGAAGTTCCGTAATAGACCCTGTAGAAAAGAAGATCCGATTCTGTGTCTTCTTTCCATGTAAGAGTTATGGACGTGTCTGTTATTGAATCAAGACTCTGTATTTTGAAATTTTCCGGGGTAGGTGGCTTTGACGGCCCTGTTCCTGTTGTTGCGTTTACTGTTGTTGAATTGCTGCTTGTCTCACTTCCTATATAGGCTGCCACGGCAAAATAATAGGTCGTCAGAGGTTCAAGGTTTTCAAACTTGTATGAAGTAGTGTTTTTACCAGTAACCTCTTTTGATGTAGTCAGAGACGTTGATGAAGTTCCGTAGCTGATTTTATAGCCTTCAGTGCTGTCTGTATTTGCGGTCCATTTAACCGTGATGCTTGTTCCAGATACTTCGAGTGAAACTCCCTGGGGAATTGAAGGTGTCGCAGCAAGGGCGTATCCTGATAATAAAAGTAATAAGGCAAAAGCAAGTAGATTTGATTTAATTAAATGTCTCAACTTTATCTCCTGATCCCTGGTTTTTCTATAAATATCTGGGCAAAATTTGAAGTGTCAGTGTTGTTCATTTCAGCCATCAAGATCCACTGCTTTTGCAGATTAGAACAGATATGCTGAAGATATTCTATATCACCGGAACTTATATATTTAATGATAATCAATTTCAATGTTATTCAGCCCCATATCTCTTTGTTTTTCAAAGGAGCTGTAGGCCGAGGCTATAATATTCTCCAGACTTGCATTTCCAAAAGATATGAATTTGACAATCGAAGCTTCTCGCAGACCCAATTCTTTTGTTGCCGTTTTTAATGGTATTCCTTTTTTCCAGATTTCCTGGCATTTTCCGTAAAGATCTTCCATGAAGGAAAGTTTAATACCCAAGGCTTTTTTTCCATTTTTAAGCACAGGATTATGTCCGCAGAAAAGTGTGTCAAAATCAAGATTGATCGCTTTTCTCAGAGATTCGATCTGATCAGTGATCTGTTCGTCTGATCTGAAATATTTTATTTTATTTCCAAGATAAAGATCACCTGAAAAAAGCCATCCCCTGTCTTTGACAAGGTAAACGGTATGATCCTTGGCGTGACCTGGAGTGTATATATTTTCAAATCTGTAATTTCCATGCTCGATATATTCCGGAAGAGCTTCTACTTCGCATCTTGAGGCTCTCCCCCAAACAAGATACTGATAAGGCATGATTCGTCTGCCCGAAATCATTTTGGCCGATGTCAGTTCATGCCCTGAAACCATTGCTCCTAATTTTTTCTGGATATCACCTGCGTTGCCTGCATGGTCTTCATGGTGGTGAGTCAGTAGAACTCTGCTGATTTTATGGATAGATGCTATTTCAAGCGCCTCTTTTTTCATATGAGGCTGGCCCGTGTCTATCATGACGTTATCTATGACATACAGGCAGACTGTCATAAGCGGATTACCGACCGGTGACCAACCCAACCTGTAAATTGATACTGATTCAAACTCTGATTTATTCTTAAGTCTCATTTTACGGTTTCTTCATCTGATGTATCGACTGGTCAACTATACGGCATTTATGAGTATAGAACTCCCAGTCCTGATTATATATTATTCTGGCACCCTTTTTATTTGTCATATACGATATCATCCATTTTATGAATATCATAATCCTGTTGTTAAATCCGGTTATGAAGTAGATGTGTACAAAAAGCCATGTCAACCAAGCAGGGAAACCAGAAATTGTCAATCTTCCTATTTCTACAATAGCCCTGCTTTTGCCTATGGTTGCCATCTGTCCTTTGTCGAAGTAGGAGAAATCTTTTCTTTTTTTGCCTTTGATATCATTTAGGATGTTTTTGGCTATGCATTCTCCCTGCTGTATCGCTACAGGTGAAAGGCACGGAAGGGGAGAACCTGTTTGGTGCGAGAAGCTTGCCTGATCTCCTGCAACAAAAGCATTGCTGAAGCCAGGAACAGACAAATCTTTTTCGATAATTATTCTGCCCTGCTTATCAAGCTCAAAACCTATCTTATAGTTGAGCTCAGGCGCTTTTATCCCGGCAGCCCATATAACTGTTCCTGCGTCAATTCTTTCATTGCCGATTTCAACGCCTTTATCGCTAACCTTGGTTACCATGCTTGAAGTCCATACCTGGACTCCAAGGTTTTCAAGATCCCTTGTTGCTATGCTGCTAAGTGCTTCAGGAAAAGACGATAAAATTCTTGGCCCCGCCTCTATTAACACTACCCTGGTAAGTTTCGGGTCTATGTTTCTGAAGTCCTTAGAAAGCGCAAACCTGCTCATTTCTCCAATTGCTCCCGCAAGCTCAACGCCTGTGGGACCGCCTCCCACAACTGCAAAAGTCAGATTTTTTTTCCTTTTTGAAACATCGGTCTGTCTTTCAGCTTCTTCAAATGCAGTCAGTATCCTTCTTCTGATTTCAACTGCCTGCTCAAGGGTTTTTAGGCCTGGAGCGAAAGGTTCCCACTCATCATGTCCGAAATAGGCATGCTTTGCTCCGCAGCAAAGAATGAGGTAGTCATATGATAATTCGGAAAAATTTGTTGTGATCTTTTGATTATTAAAGTCAATATTATCGACTGTTTCCTGAAGAATATAGATGTTTTTAAATCTGGAAAGAATGCTTCTTATAGGGACTGCAATATCAGACTCGCTAAGTCCTGAAGTTGCCACCTGGTATAATAGTGGCTGGAAAAGGTGGTGATTTGATTTGTCAATCAGAGTCACCTTTACATCCTTTGATTTGCCAAGAACCTTGGCTGCTTTAAGCCCTGCGAAACCTCCTCCTACTATAACAACATGTCTCATAATAGATCCCTTTCCTGAGGGTTATGCACTTTAGAAGTTTGGTATTGTTTGAGTATTTTCATGAATTAAGACAGGCTTAAAAAACCTTGGCTTTGTGAAATCAGAATTATTTTTGATGAACTCGCAAAAAGTCAAAAAAAGGCATCGACGTCATGTCTGGCTTGATCCGGTATCCATTAATTTCAGTCAATTCTGGATTCCGGCCTGCGCCGGAATGACGGCAATAGGATTTTTTGCGACCTTGTCATTTTTAAGATAACCTATTATTAGTGATCTTGAAAAATCTTTTTTATGAGTTAGCTTAATTCGCAATACTAAAATCAAATTCAATTTCAGAATAATATCATAATTACATAAATATACGGAGATTCATGATGAACAACAGAATTAAGACAGCAATACTGCTTGCAGCCCTTACCGCCTTTATTATCTGGATTGGCGGAATGCTGGGAGGCAGATCGGGAATGATAATAGCTCTTTTTATGGCTGGTGTCATGAATTTTGTCTCGTACTGGTTTTCTGACAAGATAGTTCTTAAAATGTACAGAGCGACTGAGGTTGATCAGACAAATGCGCCTGATCTTATGAGAATGGTAAAGGATCTTTCCGCCTCAGCAGGTCTTCCGGTTCCAAAGGTTTATATAATTCCCGGTGATGCTCCCAATGCTTTTGCAACAGGCAGAAATCCCGAAAATGCAGCTGTTGCGGTAACAGAAGGAATAGTAAGACTCCTTGAGCCTGACGAACTGGCCGGAGTAATCGGGCATGAGCTTGGGCATATAAAAAACAGGGATATTCTGATAGGGACTGTAGCAGCGACAATGGCAGGAGCAATTATGATGCTTGCCAGCATGGCCAAGTGGGGAGCTTTTCTTGGTGCTGGCAGAGATGATGAAGAGGGCGGCGGACTTGGTTTTATAGGTATCATACTAATGAGTATACTTGCACCAATCGGTGCAACCCTCATTCAGATGGCCATATCAAGATCCCGTGAGTATCTTGCGGATGATGCCGGAGCCGAGATATGCGGCAGCAGATTTGGCCTTGCAAGGGCTCTTGAAAAGCTTACTACTTATAATCAAAAAATACATATGGATGCCCAGCCAGCAACTGCCCATATGTTTATTGTTAATCCCCTTTCTGGAAATGCGGTTTTTAACCTTTTTTCAACTCACCCTCCAATAGAAGAAAGAATTGCAAGGCTTCGCGGCGGAGCAAGGCCAGAAGCAAAAACTGAAACCAGGTTTGAGGACAATCAAAAGGGTGAAGCAAATAGAAACGGAAATGCTGAAAATATGTGGGACAAGTTCAGATAGATTGACGTGTTCGCAAATTCTTTAAAGAGCCCAGGCTTTCTTTATGGCCTGGGCGCATATTGTGCCAGAGACATAAATTTAAGCTCCTTATAGATTATAGATTGAATTAGTCAGAAAGCTATTGGGCAAATAAATCCAAATCGATGATTATTCAAGAAACTCAGATACTTGTTCAAATAGCAAACCATCAGAAATAAAGTGAGGGGAATTTGCCAACAAATCCCCCACACTATTTTTTAAACAACTTTCTTTATAACCCGGCAGCGTTCAATAAAGGTTCATGATAATTATCTGGATCACCTGTGAATCCGCCAGTCTCTCCCTGATCTATTCCATGATTTATCAGGGCTGCTTTTACGTCAGCAGGTGATAATCCTGGATTATTATCAATATATAGGGCTGCAGCACCGGCAACATGTGGCGCCGCCATGCTTGTTCCGCTTATTATCTTATATCCGCCGCCTTTCCATGTGGAATTTATGCTGACTCCAGGTGCCGCAATATCTACATCAGCCCCATAATTACTGAATGTAGCGAAGGTATCATCAGGACCGTAATAAGTATCAGGACCGCCGCCTCCTGGTTGACCATTGGAATCAGCGATAGCTGAAACTGTTATGACAGACTTATAAGCTGCTGGAACACTGTTCTTTGCATCTGTGCTTTCATTTCCAGCCGCCACAGCATATGTAATTCCAGCTGCCACAGAATTATCTATGGCTTGTCTGAGTGTTGAGTCCGTATCTGTGCCTGTTCCGCTAAGACTCATATTTGCTACTTTGATAATCCCAGCACGTGCTGTAACCCAGTCGATCCCGGCAATAACTCCTGACCATGTGCCTGAACCATTTTTATCAAGCACCTTGACTGCCCATAATCTTGCGCCAGGAGCCACGCCAACAACCCCGATGTCGTTGTCTTTGGCTCCAATGATACCGGCAACATGGGTTCCGTGGCCATTATCATCATCAGCCCCAGTCCTTGTCCTTATGAAGGTCACACTGCGTTCTATACTGACATTCAGATCCGGATGATCAAGATCAATTCCTGTATCAAGCACGGCTACGTCAATATCAACTGGACGAAGAGTTGTATTGAGATCTGCATTTATTCTTTTAATTCCAGTGGGCAGAACCTGTCCAGCCGGTGGTGGTGCTGGCCCAGGCTTTGCCTTTGCTTCAAAAGATCCAGAAGCATGAATCAAACGGTCTGGATCTATAAAGCTTACCCTC
Source organism: Desulforegula conservatrix Mb1Pa (assembly GCF_000426225.1). Classification (NCBI taxonomy): domain Bacteria; kingdom Pseudomonadati; phylum Thermodesulfobacteriota; class Desulfobacteria; order Desulfobacterales; family Desulforegulaceae; genus Desulforegula; species Desulforegula conservatrix. The sequence goes on along the minus strand of NZ_AUEY01000014.1, from coordinate 2,195 downwards.
GGATCAGATCTCAGTTTTTCGAGCCTTTGTTCAGGGATATAGGCTGAAAACCCTTTTAAAGCATGTGTATAAATATGGCCTATTCCTAAGCCGTGTATTCTTGCCATTTCATTTGCGGTTTCAGGCAGGGATTTATCAATATTATCATTCAGAACCACTATATAATGATCAGGTACAATTCCAGAATACAGGTTTTCCGAAGCCTCAACCGAAAAAGCAAACAGCAGAATAACCGCGATTGCCGATAAGATAATTTTCAGGAGTTTCATAGTAGTCTCCTTTTAAAAATAGTTTTCTTCTATAATATAATTAAGCATTTATTTTGTATGCGTCCATCATACTCATGTTTATCGTTATTATTCTTTGAATCAGAGTTTCAGGCAAATCCGCACGAACATATTGCCTTTTAAAAGCCATAAATGTAGATTTCTAAGAAATCTGAAAATCAAACGAATATTTCAGATAACAATTTATAAAAAAGTTCTCAAAAATTGAGGAAAATCACTGAAAACATTCATCTTGGGATTAATACTATCTATTACGGCCAATATTGCTTTTGCATATGGCCCAACTTCCATAGCGCTTTCAGACAGATCTCTATGGCCAGAAAAAATTTCGGACGCTGAGAGCTTCGACCGTGCATCGCTTGCTGAAATTCTTGTTTTTACGAGTGTCTTCAATGAAAAAGAAATAATGGGACAGGATTACCTTGGGAAATGGCTGAACATTAACTCGGTCAGTATGGATTCAGTCAAAAAATGGAGAGAAAAGACAGCTGCCATCCTTTTTCAGAATTATAAAATTGCGGCTGCATCGTGCCCCAAAGATGATTTCATGTGTTCAAAGTCGGTCAAAAGCTTCAAAGATCTTTCAGAAGTGGCCAAAGGCATTGGCTCAAAAATTCCAGCAAGTTATAAATCATGGTACGAGAATTCCAGAGCCTTTCATGAAGCCTATATCCACGAACAATACAGGCTTGCCGCGCTTTTTCCTGAAACCACCAGCGAGATTGGAAAACTTAGCGAAGATGAAATTAATGGATTTGAAATGAAGGATAAAAACTTCATTCTGACATTTGATGATGGCCCTTCAGAACTACCTGGAACTACAGACAAACTTATTGAAATGCTGAATAAAGAAAAAAAGACCGCCATTTTTTTCATGCTTGGAACAAATCTGAAACAGAGACTTAAAACCAAGCCTAAAACCGAGCTGAGCGCAATCTATAAGGGAATGACTGTGGCATCCCACGGAATGGAGCACAAGTCCCACTCAACATGGCCTAATTGGAAAAACTCCCTGGACGATACAGCCCTATTGCTGCAAAACACCTTTGGAGAAAGCTATTCGCCGCTGTTTAGGCCACCATATGGAAAGAGAAGTCAGGAATTGCTGGCTTACGCAAAATCAAAGGGCATCAGGACAATGCTCTGGAATATCGATTCCCAGGACTGGAACAACAAAATATCTGCGGCTCAGGTCTCAGACAGGGTACTAACTCTGATGCTGCTCTGGAGACATGGGATTATTCTTTTCCATGATATTCATGACAAGGCGGTTAAGGCCCTGCCGGTAATGTTCGACAAAATCAAAGATTCTGAAATCAATTGGATTGATTATAGCACTCGGCATTAATACTAAAGGCTAAGCTCCCCTTAGATGTTGAAAAGTGAAAAAATAAACTTTTTTGTAATTCTGGATCTTGTGTAACTTCTTTTAAAAAGTTCCCCTACCCCCTCAAAAACTTAATGTTTTTATTATTATCAGACGCGAATATCCTAAAGTTGTTTATGCACTGTTTATTTACCTGAAAGTTTTTGCGGAGCTTTTTTTAAAAAGCGACCCGTTGGAGGCCGTTCTTTTATTTAAAATATTAGTTAGTTATTGAAATAATAAATCATTCCTAAATTAACGGGAACATAGAGCTGGTCTGGAAAAATTGGACAGCCATTTAAGTGAAAATCTGCTTTATTAGAACATCAAAAAAAAGGAGCAGAAGAATGGCAAAAGGAATCAGAAGAAATCACGGACCAGCATTCAAGGCTAAAGTGGCGTTAGCGGCTTTGAAGGGAGACAAAACCCTCTCGGAATTATCCGATCAGTTTGGTGTGCATTCCAATCAGATATCAGCCTGGAAGAAAGAGCTTGAACAGAATGCCTCAGAACTGTTTGATCGTGGAAAAAGGAATGATGAA
>NZ_AUEY01000013.1 GCF_000426225.1 Desulforegula conservatrix Mb1Pa | reverse complement strand
CTCTTTCCTTTTTGAAATTGGATCATATTTTTTGCCATGCTACACCTCCATCATATCTGGATAATCTTTCACATGCCTTAAGATAAGCATGGCGGAGTAAAAATGGTAATCAAAAAATGTAAAGGCCTGTCTGCTGAAGAATGCAATTCAAAGTTGTGTTTTTTTGGGGGGAGATAGCCTAAGTTTTGCTGAAACAAGGCAAAAGAAGGGTTGGTGGCGCTTTTCAACGCACTGTCTTCGCCAAGCGAGTTGTGCGTGCACGGAAGGCACACACCCTATAGGGAAATGTAACCTTGGCAAAGGTTTCCAGATCAACTTGCATCATGGCTCGCCCAGCTTTCTTTCACCCATGTGATTATAGTTGAGAACCGGTCTTTTTATCCCTTCTTTCAGAAAAGCCTCGTTTGTTCTGAACACTATATCTGTCTTCATATGTTCCTCATACTGGACGTCCAGAACATAAGCCTTGGCGCTCAGTTTTATGAAAAAGCCTGTCTGGAAGCTTTCTTCCGAGGCTACTATCAGCACTGGCTTTTTAAGGTAAGTATAGCAGCTCGTTACGACCGTTTCATATATTATGTCCCTTGCCCTTGCAATATCTGCGTCGAGGGCGACATAAAAAGGCACCACCACCATCATGTCGAGAGCCCCTGAATTGCCTGAGGCAACAGCATCTGTTATGAAGCGGACGTTAGGGATTGTCACCGTGTTGTCGTCAAGGGTTTGAAGGCGTACTGCCCTTAATCCTATGGATTTTATTTCTCCGTAAGATGAGTCAAAACTCATTCTGTCTCCCACCTGAAAAGGTCTGTCAAAAAGCAGGATAAGACCTGCAAACAGTGATGCCACAAGATCTTTGAGCGAAAGACCGACTGCCACGATCACGCCGCCTCCGAGGGCTATCATCAGTTCCTTGGCAGGGCTCAGAACTGAATAAACCATCACGGTACCGCCAAATATATAGACGAAAAATACGGCCGTGGTTTCAATCTGCAAAACAAGCAGCCTGTGTTTGGGGAATTTTAGTGACAGAGTTTTTGCCCATTTGCGGAGTATTTTAACCGTATATGTGAGAACAACTATGCCCAGAATTAAAAGGATGAACCAGTCTAGTCTCAGCTGCGTCATGAATTTTATTATGTCAGAATAGTTTTCACTGCTCATATATGAAGTTTCTCCCTTTAAGATGGTTTATAAGGGTGTTCTGGAAAAATATGGAAATTCTGTAACGCCCGTCGTCTGACTGTTCCAGGAATTTTTTCTTGATGCCGAGTCTGAGTGCATGGGTTACAACACCAATCGGAAGATTTGATGAAAGTATGGTTTCTTCAAGTGTCAGGTTTTCATGTTTAAGAATTTCGGAATATATGAAAAGGGAGTCTTCGGGAAGCCCTGAAATTCCTGAAATATCCGGTCTGGCAGGAAGTCCTGCTTCAAGGGTATAAGGCGGTATGAATATAAGAGCTGAAAGCCAGATGTGTATGGAGATCCTTGGATTTCCACCTGACTGCTGCCATATTAGTCTGAAAAAGTCCGACTCGGCCTGGGCCATGCTTTCTAACCTTGAAACATTTCCTGATGCCTTGATTATTTTTTCATAGGATATTCTGAAGTCAGTTTTCGAATGCCTTTTTTCAATCATGGTTTTGATATCCTTATCTGTCCATGGACGCATTCTTCTTGCTTCATTTATATAAGGTCTCTTTCCCAGGACGTTGTAAATATAAATCCAGGCATACCTGTTGAACCCCAGGCACCAGTAAACATCCAGATCGTCAGAGTTGACAAGATCGAGAAAGGCTTTGAAACCGTCAAATCCCCCAACCGTTCCAAGGAAAAGATTCTGGGTTTCATCAATCATAAAAAGTGTCTTGCCTGATCCTTCGTCGTTATTTTTGATGATGCTATCGCCGTCAATGGTTTCATGACCGAAATATTGGCCGAAAAAGTTCAGTATGCTTTTGCTGTCCGTCATTTTGGGCGGTATTGATATTTTTATTATTCTTACTCCCTGAACTGAATTGGCGAGTCTCCACATAAGGCATGATTTGCCTGATCCCTTGTCTCCGTATATAGCGACAGAGTGCCCCTTTGATGATCCTTTAATCCAATCTTCCACTGATTCCAGAAGATCCTTAAGAAGGTCGTCTTCAGGTGAAATGAGTATGTCAGGATCATCAGGAACTTTAAAAGTGAACATTTTCGCATATTCTTCAGGGAGCTCAGTTTTTGTTTTTTCATTTTCCTTTGTTATATTTTCCAGTTTCTTCCTGAAGATGGTGGCTGAAATAATTTTGTAGGTTTCGAATCTTTCACTCAGTAATTTAAACCAGTAAAAGGCGATTAACAGTGAAAAGAAAAAAAATGCCGGAATGGACCATAAAAGACTGAATCTGCCTTCAAGGCCAGAGGCCATTAACAGCAGAATCCGGTTTTTGTATTTAGATCTGATGGCTCCGGAGAGTTCCTTTCTCCATCCTGATATGACCCATATTATTACTGCCGCCGAGCATATTAGAATCATCCTGACTGCAAGCACGTATATTATTCCCATGCTTATCATGCTTTCTATGGCATACAGAATTGAAAGTGATATGAAGATGACAAGCCCTGTAGATCTGACTGATTCCTCAATTTTTTCAGGTTTTTCTAATTCTGACCCGAGTTTTGATTGGACTATGGCCATGGAAACGGCTGCTTTGAAAAAAAGCCTGAATATCCTGTAGCAGCAGTATAGTGAAATATAGGGCAGAAGAATTTCAATCTCTGAGAATACGGTGTTTTTAGTTATGCTTTTGGCCACTGTGACGGCTATTATTGTTCCAGCCCAGGGAAGATAGGGCGTTGACGTTTTCAGAAATGTGGACATGGAGCCTGCGCCTGGGTCTTCGAATCGCTGGAAATGAAGTCTGATTATGCTCTGGTTGATATAAGCCGTAATTTTTTTCATCATCAGCCAGTAAAATATGGGGATGGTCAGAAAGAGCATGAAAAATATTATGTTTTCTGCAAGTTGAATCCAGCCCTTTATTCCGGACATGAGATTGTGTTTTACGTCAACAATTTTAACATAGAATATTGCTATCCATCTGTATGGTACTAATTTGGCCTCCCTGAATATATCGCTGATGTGCCTTTCTGTTAGAACTTTGTCTAAACGAATATATCCTTCGTTTCTCGCAATATTTAAAAGAGTGGATCTGATCTTGCCTGCCTTAATCATCAGCCTGTAGTGGAGGGCCATGTTTTCGTCAAGGCGCTGTTTCCCTTTTAATAGAAGATCAGCCCTCAGATTTTGGGCTTCATTATATGATTTGATGTAGTTTTCAGCCTCTTCGGTTTTTTCAGCCCTTTTCAGCAGACTCGAAGGATAAGAAGGAATGTCAGGAAGCTTTGAAATATTAGAAGTATAAAAAGATGCCCCAGAGTTTTTGAATGTGCTGTCAACAAGCATTCTCCATATGGACAGGATATCATTATAGGACTTTTTCAGTGATTCCTGGTCTTGTTCGGCACTTAGAGCCGCCTCTATTTCCGCCAGCTTTTCCTCCGTCTCATGGTAAAGATAGGTCTGTTTCTCCATTTCAGAGGCTGATTTGGCCTGGATATCGGCAATATCTGATTTCGTTTTTTCCAGGATGGCTCTTTCAGATGCAATATCCCTTAATAATCTGTTATTTTCGTTGATGGCTTTTTGTTCTGCTTCCTGGAGGGATTTATTTGCCTGTTCCTTTTGATCAAGAGCTTCGTTTTTTTGGTTTTTTAGGTATTCCAGCAGTTCTTTCTGGCTGCTTAACTCTTTTTTTGTCTCAAGTAGTCTTTTCCTTTCTGTTTCAGGCAGAGAAAGGAATTTCAGCCTAAGAGAATCTATGCTGAAGTTGAGGTCAGCCAGTTCGTTCGCTTTAATTTCGGCATTTTTATTTCCTGACGTACATTTATTAAAATAAGCCTGATCTGTGCCATAGTCCGAGGTATAGTCCGGCTTTTTGCCTTCTTTCTGTTGTTTTTCCAGCTCTTCCACTTTTTGGGCTATGGCTTCATTATCGTTAAGGTCAGTTACAAAAAGTGCGGCAGGAGATGCATTCCCACCTGCTCCGGATTTTATCAGTTCTGATAGCCCAGCTTCTATTTTCAGAAGATCCTGTCTTTTTAGCTCCATTTCAGAAAAGAGGGTGGCTTCGGAGGGGCATGGCCGGGGTTCTGTATGGGCTGTTTTAGCATGAAGATGTTTGCTTGCGGATAAGGCAGTTAACAAAAAACATGCGAGTATAAGAAGGGCTTTTTTATAGGCCATTGATGCTCACCTTTTATTGGGTTTGAATCATTTTGACGAAAAGTGGCTCTGGAAAAAGATATTAGTAAAAAAAAGCGCTTTTATAAACTACTTATTACAATTATTAAAATAAGAGGGTGTTTCTAAAAATCAGAGTTTTTGATGTGTGATCAATGTGTTTTTGAGTTAAAACCGGAATTAAATACTGATGGCGTCGCAAAAAGTCACAAAAGGCATCGTTACCATGACGGGATTGATCCGGCATCTGTGTGTTTTTAGATATTTCTGGATTCCGGCCTGCACCGCAATGATGTAAATCGGACTTTTTGAGATTTTGTCAATATCAGTTGTTTGTTTGGGGAGTTAAAAATTCATACTTGCAGGTGCAGCATTTAAAAAATAACCGGCCAGTTGTAACACAAAAGGCCGGTCATTATTCCATTGGGGCTATATCAGGGCTTTTACAGCCATCCGTGTTTTTTTGCTTCTTCCAGCAGTTCTTCGCGGAAGTCGGGGTGGGCTATGGCAATCAGGGCTTTTGCCCTTTCAGGGATGCTTTTGAAACGCAGATTTGCCACCCCATACTCTGTGACCACATACTGCACATCGTTTCTTGATGTGGTGACAACCGTTCCTTCAGGGAGAACAGGGAGGATTTTGGAACGGAGGTTACCTTCCTTGTCTGTATACGTGGAGTTCAGCGTGAGGATGCTTTTTCCTCCCTTGGAAAGTTTTGCTCCATGTACGAAATTCACCTGGCCACCTGTGCCGCTGTACTGTTTTGTTCCTATGGATTCAGATGCTGCCTGGCCGGTGAGGTCGAACATCAGCGCATTATTTATGGATATCAGATTGTCGTTTTTGGCTATTTCAAGTGGATTGTTGATCACAGAGATTTCATGGAATTCCAGATCCATATTCCCGTCGATAAAATCGTAGAATGCCTTGGTTCCAACACAGAAAGCACCCACCACCTTGCCAGGCTTGTAATTCTTTTTCCGCCCGGTCATTACACCTGCTTTCATCAGCTCCATCACAGACGGTGTTATGACCTCGGCGTGCATGCCCAGATCCTTTTTGCCTTTGAGCAGATGTCCGATGGCGTTGCCAAGGCCGCCGAAGCCGAGCTGTATGGTAGCTCCATCAGGAATCATGTCGGCTATGAATCCCGCTATTTTTTCTTCGGTCTCGGTGATGGTTATTTCAGGCACCTCAAAAACCTGGGCATCATGTTCTATTATGCAGTCCACCTCTGAAACATGGATCTTGAAAGCCTCGGTGTTCATGCATGGAAAGTTTCTGTTGACTTCGATAATTACAGTATCGGCCTTGTCAATGGTATTTTTGTTGAGGAATGATCCGAACAAAGATCTCGTCATGTATCCGTTTTCATCAGGAGGGGTTGCCACAGATGTTACCACATTGAAATTTCCTTCTTCGGTAAAGGCTCCCACATCGCCCAGATGCTGAGGCACATATGCCGATACTCCGAATTCCATGCACATTCTTTCCACAGGTCCTACAAACATGGTTTCGATGGAGAAGCTATCCTTGTTTTCAGGGGCCATGAAACCGTAAAAGCCCAGAGCGTATCCCAGGGCCAGTGTCACATTTTTAACATCTCCGGCCCGTTCGGATAATGCGGTGCAAAAGGCTGGTGGTATGCATGTTCCACCTGAAAGGGCGATTCTGTCGCCGGATTTGATCCTGGCCGCAGCTTCTTTGGCGGTCATGAGTTTGGATTGGTATTCTTCTTGCCAGGTGATTTGTTTTTTTGCTGCTTTCATGCGTCACTCCGTTGAAAAAACGTTTTATGGATCATATCGAGTTGGTATCCTTTACGTTAACGTTAATTTTTTACACCAAAAAAAATGGAATGGCAACTTCAAAAGCACCACGAAAATCATTTCCAAGAAAAATAAATAAAGTCTGACCGGTAATTTTTTGATGCCATTGTTTCCCCTGGACTCCAGGCAGTAATCATACTGAATTCCACTTGGGATCTAAGCCTACAAAGTCAGAAGCCTCAATCACTTTGACGTCACTAAATAATGCGACTTATCCGCAGAACAGATATATGCACAGATGTTGAAAACAGCTGAAAGTAACTACCTGAGCGGAAAAAACTGTGGACGTTCTGTTTATAGTCATTAGCAAATATTTAATATTATTAATTTTTTTATAAATAATATTAGAGGTAGGTTTCTATACTTGCTTTTTTGCCAAAATTCATACCAGTCTATCATTCAGTTTTTCATCATATTCTCATTACCATCCATTGAATCCAGCCAAAAATGTTATAGGGTGAACTGTATGTGGGGAAATATTGTCAAAATGCTAAAGGTTATGGATCTTCTCGCCAGACAAAACGGAGCCACAAAAAAGGATATAGCCAGGATTACAGGTAAAAGCGACCGTCAGGTCTACAGAATCCTGCAAGCCATAGAACATATTGGCATCCCCATATATAATGATAGAATTGATGGGGAACGGGAGAAAACATGGCGCATAGAAGAATCATATCTCACCAAACTTAAAAACTTGAATGTGCCCGACCTCAGCTTTACTCTGCCCGAACTCTTTGTACTCAGTTTCCTGAAAGGCTCTTCGTCGGTTTTTTATGAAAGCGAGATCTTCAAATATGTTGATTCGTCTTTCAGCAAGCTCAAGGGACTTGCGCCAGAAAGGTTGCTTGAGGTTTTTGAGCGCATGGAAACAGTATTTTTGAACAGGGTTAGATTTGCCAAGAATTACAGCGGACATGAAGATATTATGCTGGATATTCTGGAAGCCATTATTGGCCGCAAAAAATGCCGCATCAGTTACCATTCCTTCAAGTCAGATATCATCAGGGATTACCACGCCAAACCGCTTCATTTCTTTCAGGAGAACGGCGGACTTTATCTTCTTCTTCACCTTGATCCGGGCGGTGAGTCTCGAACTTTTGCCCTTGAGAGAATTGAAAATGTCGAGATCACAGACGAAGCTTTTGATTATCCGTCAGGCTTTGATGCACCTGAATTCCTGAACCGGCCTTTCGGGCTCATAATGGATGACTGCTTTGAATGCCGTATCTGGTTTTCAGAATATGTTGCCAAATACATAAGAGAAAGAAGATGGGCCGAGGATCAGAGAATAACCGAGAATCCAGACGGTTCGATCATCCTTGAAATGCAGACCTGCGGCTGGCCTGACGTAAAAAGATGGGTTTTGTCCTATGGGAAAGATGCAAGGGTGATTGACCCTGTGAAGATGAGACAGGAGATCTTGGAGGAAATAGCGGAGATGCTGAAAAATAACTCTATATGAGATTTTTTTGGGAAGTATGACAGAAATGTCATAGTTGGGGGTTATGTTAATTCCAATAAGGTTTTTTTGTTTTAACCCTAATCTTCATAAATGGTGAAATGGAAATGGAAAAAACAGAAACGTTCTATGCTCACTCAATTGACGGTAATTTGAACGAAGATGAATGGCATTTACTTGAAGATCATCTACAAGAAACCGCTGAACTCTCAAAGAAATTTGCTGAAAAATTCCATTCAGGTGATTGGGGATATCTTGCTGGCCTGTGGCACGACCTCGGAAAATATTCTGTGGAATTTCAGCATAGATTAAGAGGCGGTAAAAAAGTCGATCATGCAACAGCAGGGGCTAAACATGCCGGATTTGTTTTGCCAAAAGCTGCGGCAAGAATACTTGCATATATAATTTCAGGGCATCATACAGGGCTTCAGGATGGTAAAAATAATGATGAGGCCTGTCTTTTAAAGCGTCTTGAAAAGAAAATTCCTGATTTTTCCGCAAAACCAGACAGCATTTTAAATTTTAAAAAAGTTCCTGATTTCCCTTTTAATGTGAAACTTTCAAATGAAGAGGAAAAAGATCGTTTTGCGTTCAGACTGTCTTTTTTTATCAGGATGGTTTTCTCTTGTCTTGTTGATGCTGATTTTCTCGATACTGAAGAGTTTTTTGACAAGGATAAATGTTCATGGAGGAAAGGATATCCTTCACTAAAAGAATTGTATCCAAAGCTTGAGGCCGAACTTGAAAGAAAAATGAATCAGGTCGAACCTTCTAAAATCAATACTTTAAGGCGTGAAATTCTTGGGGCATGTCAGAAGTCAGCTGAAAAACCTACAGGTCTTTTTTCTCTGACAGTTCCAACAGGTGGAGGGAAAACGCTTTCATCCCTTGCCTTTGCAATGAAACACGCCAACCTACATAACAAGGAACGAATCATCTATGTCATCCCTTATACCAGCATAATTGAGCAGAATGCAGGCGTTTTCAGGGATATATTCGGAAATGGCGCAGTTCTTGAGCATCACAGCAATTTTTTGCCTGATAATGATGACAATAGATCAAAGCTTGCTTCGGAAAATTGGGATGCGCCTCTGATAGTAACAACAAACGTACAGTTTTTTGAATCTCTCTTTGCAAACAGAACGTCCAAATCCAGAAAGATTCATAATATTGCAAACAGCGTCATTATTCTGGACGAAGCGCAGATGCTGCCAGCCCCCTTTCTTCTGCCATGCCTGGAAACCTTGAAAGAAATATCCGCGGTTTATGATTCGACTGTGGTTTTATGCACAGCAACCCAACCAGCTCTTGATTATTCAGATAATTTTAAGAACGGCTTGAAGAATGTCACGGAAATAGCTCCTGACCCGTCAAGGCTTTACGAAGAATTCAGGCGAGTTGCAACTGAAAATCTGGGTGATTTGACAGATGATGAACTGGTTGAAAGAGTTGCAGGATTCAGACAGGTTTTGTGCATTGTAAATACCAGAAAACAGGCCCGTATTCTTTGCGAAAAAATTTCTGAAAAAGTCGAATCTATTCACTTGAGCGCACTTATGTGTCCTGCCCACCGTTCAAAAGTTTTGAATAAAATAAGAGAAAAGCTTAAAAACGGCACAGAATGCAGGGTAATAAGCACCCAGCTTGTGGAAGCTGGCGTTGATCTTGATTTTCCTGTGGTTTACCGCTGCATTGCTGGCATTGATTCCATAGCCCAGGCTGCTGGAAGATGTAACAGGGAAGGCCGTTTATCTGAAAAAGGCCATGTATATGTTTTTAACCCAGAAACACGCATACCAGCAGGTTTTTTGAGGCAAAGCGCGGATACAGCTTCAATCGTACTGAGGCATCATGAAGATCCTCTATGCCTTGAATCCGTGAATGAATATTTTTCAAGGCTTTATTGGCAGAAAGGAGACAAACTGGATGAGAAGGGCATTCTTGCAGATCTTAACGAAGGCAAAACAGATATTCTTTTTCCTTTCGAGGGTATAGCTGGGAAATTCAGGATCATAGAAGAGGATACCGAGCCTGTAATCGTTAACTGGCAGGGGACTGCTTCATGTATAATTCACGGTCTCAGATTCAGTGAATTTCCTGCTCCATTTGCAAGGCAGGCCCAGAGAGTTAGCATACAGATTCCTAATAAAATCAGAGAACAGCATATAAAACTCGGAAATATTGAGCTTATAAAAGATCGTTATGCTGTGCTGATAAATAGCAGCCTTTACGATGAAAAATTCGGACTGGATTTAAGCAATCCTTATCATCATGAACCTGAAAGCCTGGTTTTCTAAGATAATAAACGGAGGTGAAAATGGCTTATGGAATAAAGCTCAAAGTTTGGGGGCCTTATGCCTGTTTCACAAGGCCTGAGATGAAGGTGGAAAGGGTTTCATACGATATCATGACCCCTTCGGCTGCAAGGGGCATACTCGAGGCCGTATACTGGAAACCTGAGATAAGGTGGAATGTCAGGCGTATTCATGTCCTTAATCCAATCAAATTTGACAACATACGAAGAAATGAATTGGGTAATGTTCTTTCAGCCTCAAACATCAAGAAAGCCATGAAAGATCGCAAAACAGAGCTTTCAGTTTTTATTGAGGACGATAGACAGCAGAGGGCAGCAATGGTTTTAAAGGATGTCTCCTATATAATTGAAGCTGATTTTGAGATCCTGTCCGGCGATAACAATCCCTTAAAACATAAGGAGATGTTTGAAAGACGGGCGAGAAAAGGGCAATGCTTCAATACTCCATGCCTTGGTTGCCGTGAGTTTTCAGCAGCATTCGAACTTGTAGAAGATGAAGTTCCAGCTTCAGAATTGAAAGGCGAAAAGGATTATGGGTGGATGCTGCATGATATCGATTTCAATAACGGAATGACTCCGAGATTCTTCCGGGCCAAATCAAAAGATGGGATTATCGATGTGCCTCCATTTGTGTCTGAGGAGGTGAGGGGATGATCATTCAGGAGCTCGATAAATACTATAAAAGACTTCTTTTAGATGAAGGCAGTGATATTTCTCCGCTTGGTTTTAGTAGTGAAAAAATAAGTTTTGCTATTGTAATTGATAAAGAAGGTCGGATGCTGAGAATAAACGACCTTAGAGAGATCCAGAATAAAAAGAAGTTCCCGAAACAAGTTGTAACGCCTGAAGCAGTAAAAAGAACTTCCGGTGTCTCACCTAATTTTATGTGGGATAATTCTGGCTATGTTTTGGGAGTTGACTCAAAGGGCAACGCTTTCAAAAAATTTGAGGCTTTCAGGGATTATCATCATATTGTCGGAGGCCAAACAGAGGATGAAGGATTTCAGGCTGTATTGAAATTTCTTGATTCGTGGGTTCCTGAAATGAGTCCTGATAATCCTTTCATTACAGAAGAAGTCCTCGGCACCAACTTGGTTTTTCAGTTAGAAACAGATTTGAAATATGTTCATGAGCGCCCAGAGGTAAAGCAGATATGGCTGTCATATTATAATGAAAACAGTTCATTTATTAAAGCGCAATGTCTTGTTTGCGGAGATATAAAGCCACTCGCCCAGCTTCATCCACCAATAAAAAGTGTCAGGGGAGCGCAGACCAGCGGCGCACAAATTGTTTCTTTTAATCTGTCTGCATTTTGTTCCTACAAGAAGGAGCAGAGCCTTAACGCACCTGTCAGTGAAGAAAGTGCTTTTGCATACACAACGGCGCTAAATCATCTTCTAAGAAATGAAAGCAGGCAGAGAATTCAGATAGGTGATGCCACAACAGTTTTCTGGACAGAAAGAGAATCTCCAGTTGAAGATATGTTCGGCAATTTGTGGGACTCGAGGGATACAGGCGAAGAAGACAATAAAAAGATTAAGGACTTCCTTGAAGCTGTCAGAGATGGAAAGAATCTTCCGGGAGTTGATAAGGATATAGGTTTTTTTATTCTTGGTTTGTCTCCTAATGCAGCGAGAATTTCCATTCGCTTCTGGATGTCAAGCACGGTTGGGAAGATACTGGATAATATGAGCCTTCATTTCAATGATCTTAGAATTGAAAAGAGGTTTGATAAGGATCCTGATTTTCCAAGTGTCTGGATGATTTTAAAGGAAACTGCAACTCTGGGAAAAACAGAAAACATATCTCCTCTTCTTAGCGGGCATATGATGCGTTCGATCATATCTGGTTCAGCCTATCCTGAAAGTCTGCTTTCTGCCGTGATTACAAGGATTAGAGCTGGAGGAGACATCAACTATGTAAGAGCGTCGATTATCAAGGGCTTTCTCTTAAGAAAAAAACGTTTTGGTGACAAAAATATAATGGAGGTTGGAATGAGTCTTGATCAGAATTCAAAAAGTGTTGCTTACAGGTTAGGGCGGCTTTTTGCTGTACTTGAAAAGGCACAGAAGGATGCCGTGCCAGGGGCAAATTCAACAATCAGGGACAGATACTTCGGCGCTGCTTCAGCTACTCCTGGAGCTGTTTTTCCTCAACTTGTAAGACTTGCCCAGCATCATATCCAAAAATCGGATTATGGGTTCAATATAGATAAAATGATCGAGGAAATAATGTCAGAGATTGATTCATTCCCTGCCCATTTGAAGCTTAGCCAGCAGGGTGAATTTTCAATTGGATATTATCATCAGCGTCAGGCTTTCTTTAAAAAATCAACAGAAACAACGGAGGCATAGAAAATGGCTGCAATTCAGAATCGATATGAATTTGTTTATCTTTTTGATGTAGAAAATGGCAATCCCAATGGAGATCCTGACGCTGGAAATATGCCGAGAATCGATCCTGAAACGAGCAACGGACTCGTTACAGATGTTTGTCTGAAAAGAAAGGTTAGAAATTTTGTTGAAATAGCCAAGGTTAATGAAAGCGGGTTCAATATCTATGTTCAGGAAAAAGCTGTTCTGAATCTTCAGAATAAACGGGCTTATTTGGCAAATCCTGAAATAAATCAGGAAAGCAAAAAGCTTCCAAAAAAAGAAGAGGAAGCAAAGAAAATAACAGGTTGGATGTGCGCCAATTTTTTTGATGTCAGAACATTCGGCGCAGTTATGACAACAGATGTCAACTGCGGTCAGGTACGCGGCCCAGTTCAGATAAATTTTGCCAAAAGCATTGATCCTGTGATCCCCCTTGAACTGAGCATAACAAGAATGGCTGTAACAACTGAAAAAGAAGCTGAAAGTCAGTCCGGAGACAACAGAACAATGGGGCGTAAGCACATTGTTCCTTACGGTTTGTATCGGGTTGAAGGCTATATTTCTTCTCACCTTGCAGAAAAAACAGGGTTTTCCGAAGCTGATCTTGAGCTTTTCTGGAATGCCCTCATAAATATGTTTGATCATGATCATTCAGCGGCAAGGGGCAAAATGAACGCAAGGAAGCTATTTGTATTCAAACATTCAGACAAGCTTGGAAATGCTCCAGCCCATAAACTATTCGATCTTATTTCTGTAAAACGTAATGATTCTGAAAAACCTCCACGGTCATTTACCGATTATACAATAGACTTTGCTGGCGGATGTCCTCAGAATGTTGAAATGATAGAGAAACTGTAGGTGGTTATGTACGACGAATCTTCGCTTATTCCTATTTCAGGGCTTCAGCATGTTCTTTTCTGTCCCCGTCAGTGCGCTTTGATTCATGTAGAGCAGCAGTGGGAAGAAAATAGATTTACTGCGGAGGGCCGTGTCCTTCATGAAAGGGTGGATAGTGGAGATTCGTCAGACAAAGGAAAAATCAAGATTACTTACAGTTTGCAGATTCATTCTTTGTCTCTTGGTTTGTCAGGCATAGCTGATGTTGTGGAGTTCCACCCTTCATCAGAAGACAAAAACAGCTTCATACCTTTTCCTGTTGAATACAAAAGAGGTAAGCCTAAAAAAGATCTCACTGACAAGGTTCAGCTTTGTGCCCAGGCTATGTGTCTTGAGGAAATGCTTTGTGTTTCTGTTCCTGCTGGCGCTCTTTTTTATGGTCAGCCACGAAGGCGCGAGGATGTTGTCTTTGATGAATATCTCAGAAATGAAACCCGGAAAGCAGCCGAATCATTTCACAGGCTTGTTGATTCAGGCATAACTCCTCAGCCTGTCTATGAAAAAAAGAAGTGCGACTCCTGTTCATTTCTTGAAAAATGTATGCCCCTTGTAATCGGAAAGAAAAGGTCTGCCCTGAAATGGCTTGAAAAAGCTGTTTTTGAAGGAGGTGAAAACTTTGAAGAAGCATCTTAACACAATGTTTGTAACAACCCAGGGAACTTATCTTCATAAGGAAGGCGAGACCGTCCAGATAAAAGTTGAAAACGAAATCAAAGGATATATTCCCGTCCATACCATCGGCGGAATTGTCTGTTTCGGCAGGGTTTCCATGAGTCCTCCGCTTATGGGTTTCTGTGCGGAAAACGATGTGGCTGTGACTTTTCTTAGCGAGTACGGCAGATTTCTCGCTTCTGTTCGTGGCCCTGTTTCCGGGAATGTGCTGCTTAGAAGAACCCAGTACAGAATGG
The DNA here is from genome assembly GCF_000426225.1 of Desulforegula conservatrix Mb1Pa. Classification (NCBI taxonomy): domain Bacteria; kingdom Pseudomonadati; phylum Thermodesulfobacteriota; class Desulfobacteria; order Desulfobacterales; family Desulforegulaceae; genus Desulforegula; species Desulforegula conservatrix. The sequence continues at coordinate 63,373 of NZ_AUEY01000013.1, read as the reverse complement.
CTGACAGCAAAACAGATTCGGCAAGCCTTGCCCGGTTTTTCATAATGGGCAAAATATCAAATTGCAGAAGAGTCTTGGACAGGGTTTTGAGGGATCACGGAGAAAAAATAGCTTCGGAAGAGCTTTCATCTGCTTCAGTAAGGCTTAAATCAAGCCTTGATTCGTTGAGGCAGACGAGTGATCTTGATTCTCTGCGTGGGATTGAAGGAGAGTCCGCCAAAAATTATTTCAGTGTTTTTGATCATCTCATCCTTTCAAGAAAAGACGAGTTCAAATTTAACGGAAGAAGCAGAAGGCCTCCGCTTGATAAGGTAAACTGTTTGATTTCATTTATTTATACCCTGCTTTTGCATGATGTCCGATCTGCCCTCGAAACTGTCGGGCTTGATCCGGCAGTTGGTTTTCTTCACAGGGACAGGCCGGGAAGACCAGGGCTTGCTCTTGATATGATGGAAGAATTCAGACCCTATTTTGCCGATCGTCTGGCTCTATCACTTATAAATCTGTCGCAAATCAAGCCTTCAGGGTTTAAGACAACAGAATCGGGAGCAGTTCTGATGGATGATGAAACCAGAAAAGCTCTTCTTGTCGCATATCAGAAACGTAAGCAGGAAGAAATTTATCATCCGTTTATAGATGAAAAGATTACCCTTGGCCTTGTTTTTCATATACAGGCCATGCTTCTTGCCCGGTTTATGCGTGGTGATATTGATGCTTATCCGCCTTTTATATGGAAATAGGAGAGGCCAATGTTTGTTCTGATAACATATGACGTATCTCTTGAAGATTATGGTGGGCAAAGACGGCTTCGTCGGGTGGCAAAAGCCTGCAAGGATTATGGTCAGAGGGTTCAGTATTCTGTTTTTGAGTGCATTATCGATCCTGCCCAGTGGGTAAAGCTTAGGCAGAGATTGTTTTCCGAAATTGATCCTGAAAAGGACAGCCTGAGATTTTATTTTTTAGGATCGAACTGGGAAAGAAGAGTGGAACATCTTGGGGCAAAGCCTGGAATAGATCAGGAAGGCCCACTTATATTTTGATGTCTGCGAACCGTAAGCTTGATTTTTTATATGGTGCTTGATCTAAAGACAATCATTAAGTTTTGCTTCATTGGCTGGTATGAGATTCGCGGTGTAGATAACCTGTTGAAATAATTGATTTCAGAGAGATTGTTTTAGGTGTTTTTCTGGTTTTTATAATGTTCATAAAAGGGTTCGCGTAAATTGCTCTTTTTTTTGAATAGTACCAGATAGTTGTATTGTTGTAGTCGCTCCCCGCGCGGGAGCGTGGATTGAAACAACTGAATATCTCCCGTGACTGTCCAGAAGAGGAGTCGCTCCCCGCGCGGGAGCGTGGATTGAAACACATATTCGAATCAGGAATTTTATCCAGGCACAAAGTCGCTCCCCGCGCGGGAGCGTGGATTGAAACACAATTTTATCGGATATTGCATAGACCGCAAGCCGTCGCTCCCCGCGCGGGAGCGTGGATTGAAACACTCAGTGGGCTTAAGCCAGTAGGCACTTCTCGAAGTCGCTCCCCGCGCGGGAGCGTGGATTGAAACAATTGCGTCAAGCAGTGCAGTAATTTGCTGAGGGTCGCTCCCCGCGCGGGAGCGTGGATTGAAACCAGTGTAGTGTCGGAGTGCATTGGAACGTTGAAGTCGCTCCCCGCGCGGGAGCGTGGATTGAAACTTTCTGGATAAAACCGGAGTTTCTCCAGCCGTGTGTCGCTCCCCGCGCGGGAGCGTGGATTGAAACATCCCGAATACTTGTGGAAAACGTTGAATCACTGGTCGCTCCCCGCGCGGGAGCGTGGATTGAAACTCTCCAGAATCAAAGTCGGCTGCATCATTAAAAAGTCGCTCCCCGCGCGGGAGCGTGGATTGAAACTTATCAAATCCAAACAAGGTGAATAACTAGCACGTCGCTCCCCGCGCGGGAGCGTGGATTGAAACTCTCGTAATCATAGAGCTTATAGAAAATGTTCGGGTCGCTCCCCGCGCGGGAGCGTGGATTGAAACATACATATATGACCTATTAGCCGGAAGGAAGAAAGGTCGCTCCCCGCGCGGGAGCGTGGATTGAAACAAATATTCGCTCCCTTCCCACTTATCCGCAATATGTCGCTCCCCGCGCGGGAGCGTGGATTGAAACATCAGAGTGGTTTTTCATATACCAATCAAAAGCGTCGCTCCCCGCGCGGGAGCGTGGATTGAAACTTGCTTGGGGTTTAGGTTTAGCTCCTGCAAGAGGTCGCTCCCCGCGCGGGAGCGTGGATTGAAACACCATACCCACAAACAATTTCCACCGAATATGCCCATGTCGCTCCCCGCGCGGGAGCGTGGATTGAAACTGTCTTGGAGCATAGCAATATTCCCGTTCGTTTTGTCGCTCCCCGCGCGGGAGCGTGGATTGAAACTGGTAAACTTCCAGCGCTTGATGCTTCAGGAAGGGTCGCTCCCCGCGCGGGAGCGTGGATTGAAACAATGGAATAAAGAGTTAGAGGCAGGTCAATATGCAGTCGCTCCCCGCGCGGGAGCGTGGATTGAAACATTTGTTTTAATCAAAAAAGAATTTTCTGATAATGTCGCTCCCCGCGCGGGAGCGTGGATTGAAACAGCGTCTCTTTTTGGGTCGCCTTTATGATTCATGTCGCTCCCCGCGCGGGAGCGTGGATTGAAACATAGCCATTGTAGGCTGTAATTGTCTTGGTGGATGTCGCTCCCCGCGCGGGAGCGTGGATTGAAACACGCCAGCCGGACGGCTCGCGCTGGGTGCAGCGTGTCGCTCCCCGCGCGGGAGCGTGGATTGAAACAAAGTGTAAATGCAATTGTTCTTGGTGTCCTCGTGTCGCTCCCCGCGCGGGAGCGTGGATTGAAACCCAAAGTAGGTTTTATATACTTGCTCCATCGGTCGGTCGCTCCCCGCGCGGGAGCGTGGATTGAAACAGAAGCAGACCTTTGTTTAAGTGTCCCGTTGTCGGTCGCTCCCCGCGCGGGAGCGTGGATTGAAACAGGAATAAAAGCGAGCGACGCCGGGACAGATTTAGGTCGCTCCCCGCGCGGGAGCGTGGATTGAAACTTCAGGGGAGAATAACGGAATACGCTGACCCTGAGTCGCTCCCCGCGCGGGAGCGTGGATTGAAACTTCTTGTCGTGGCCTGAGGATCATTGGCTTAGCCGGTCGCTCCCCGCGCGGGAGCGTGGATTGAAACATTCTCTCAGGAATCTACCAGGTATTGTAACTACGTCGCTCCCCGCGCGGGAGCGTGGATTGAAACAACTGTTGAAAAACTTGCAAAACATAATGAAGAAGTCGCTCCCCGCGCGGGAGCGTGGATTGAAACTGAATTCTTTTGGGAAGGAAGTGAGTCTTTTAGCGTCGCTCCCCGCGCGGGAGCGTGGATTGAAACATAAGCTTATTGCTGGCAAAAGACTATGAACATGTCGCTCCCCGCGCGGGAGCGTGGATTGAAACAGACAATCAGGATCTTCGGTAGAAAAGATAATGCTGTCGCTCCCCGCGCGGGAGCGTGGATTGAAACAGGCATGTACAGTTGCGTCTGTCAGAGACAGTTAGTCGCTCCCCGCGCGGGAGCGTGGATTGAAACATGATCTGGCTAAAATACTTGGCAAGACACAAACGTCGCTCCCCGCGCGGGAGCGTGGATTGAAACGAAATAGATCATTATATCAGGACAGACGACTCGTCGCTCCCCGCGCGGGAGCGTGGATTGAAACAAGCTACGCGCACCTGCGCTGGTGAGCTTGGCGGTCGCTCCCCGCGCGGGAGCGTGGATTGAAACCATGGTGGCAATGACATATTGATCGTTACCGTATGTCGCTCCCCGCGCGGGAGCGTGGATTGAAACATTCTTTCGGGGTCGAACCCCTCAAGCACTCCATGTCGCTCCCCGCGCGGGAGCGTGGATTGAAACATACTTACCTACAAAAATGGGTAGGATAGATTAGGTCGCTCCCCGCGCGGGAGCGTGGATTGAAACATATAAGTTAAGGTTTTTAATCCAGTCGATCATGTCGCTCCCCGCGCGGGAGCGTGGATTGAAACAGGTAAAGCACTTCAAATTCGTTGCTTGTGTCAGGTCGCTCCCCGCGCGGGAGCGTGGATTGAAACAATGAAGAAAATATAATTAAAGATAAAGAGCCTAGTCGCTCCCCGCGCGGGAGCGTGGATTGAAACAGATGCAAGTACTGGAGCTGATTTGTACTCTGAGTCGCTCCCCGCGCGGGAGCGTGGATTGAAACATTTGTTAGGCCATCCTGTCAGTTTTTGGTATTCGTCGCTCCCCGCGCGGGAGCGTGGATTGAAACAAAATAAATACAAGTATGCCAAGGTGTTGCATGTGTCGCTCCCCGCGCGGGAGCGTGGATTGAAACTAGGAAAATGGAGGCGGGATTATGGATGAAGATGTCGCTCCCCGCGCGGGAGCGTGGATTGAAACGATCATGAAAATTGAAAAATGGGAATCCCATAAAATGTCGCTCCCCGCGCGGGAGCGTGGATTGAAACGGCCAGATCGTATAAACAGAGAATGGATTTTATTGGTTCATGATTAATCTGGCAGACTTCGGTTTTGATAATGAATTTAAGGCGTTTGCCTATTCAAAAAGCTCTGCTATGTCAGAGTCCCTTCTTATGCCCAGCCTTGTAAGCGCAAAATCATATTTTACAGGGTCTTCGGGCTGGATTTCTGCAAAGGCTGACGTAATCTCAAGAGAAGCTTTAAGATTGGCCTGTTTTCTATCAGTAAGCCCGATAATACCAGATATTCTGTGCATATGAACGTCAAGGGGTATAATCAGTTTTGAAGCAGGCAGGTGTGACCATCCGCCAGGATCGACATCATCAGATCTTGTCATCCATCTCAGCATAAGATGAAGCCTTTTGCTTGCCCCTCCTTTTTCAGGCATGGGTATAAGATGATCCCCATCAGGTATTCCATGTCTTCTAAGCTCTTTAGCAAACTGGGCAAGGGCATTATGAACATTAGGCGCGTCTGGAAGCATATATTTCATGAAACAGGCTTCGAGCGATCCATATTCTGAAAGCATTCCCGAAGCTCCTGTTGCAAGGGCCGCAATTTTAACCCCTGTGGCAAATCTGTGAACTATGCCTTCAAAATCCTTTCCGAATCTATCTTTGCTGCCAGAACATATGTAATCAAAGGGATTTTTGCCCATGATTGTCATTATTCTTTCAACGGTCTTGAGGATCTGCTCGACCCTGCCATAAGCGAGGGATGACGCAAAGAGGGCAGCAATTTCCCTGTCTTCAGGTTTGTCGTAATTATAAAGGAACTCGAGTGGGTCAGGATGAACGAATTCACGCCTGTTGTATTTTAAATAAAGCTCTTCAAGTTTTTCCTTTAATTTTTTTTTATTTTTGAACATCTGTGAATGCCTTTATCGAGTAACCATTACTGCCCATACCAACCGTAATGCAGCCGTTTAAATCTGTCCGCCAGGTGCTTATATTTCTTTGCTTTAGTCTTTGCAACAGCTCTTTGCCTGGCAATCCCTTTCTGCCCGCAGATATTAATGCTGCTTCTGGCTTGACATTGTCCAGAAAAACTACTGAGCCAGATCCATTGCTTCCGTGGTGGGGCATAAGTATAAGATTTGCCTGAAGTTTTTCTGGATATGATTTCGTCATTTTTACTTCGGCTTTTTCAGAGATGTCACCGGTAAAAAGAAATGCCTTGTCCTTGAAATTAAGCTTCAGGACAAGAGACTCATCATTTGTGGATTCTCTTTTCTGATCTTCTCCGTTATTTTTTGATGGATTCAGAAATTCTATTTTTACGTCATTAATACTCCTGTTTTCATCGCTATCAGTGAGTTCAATGATTTTTGTGCCATTTTCTTTGAGAATTTCCATCAGCCTTATATAATCTGGCGAATCACTCTTGTCCGGGCCTTTCCAGAATTCTTCAGGACTGAAATTCTCAGCAATATGCAAAAGCCCTTTAATATGGTCGGTGTCTGGATGGGTCAGTACCATATAATCAATATTGAGGATTTTTTTACGCTTCAGAAACGGAGTGATTATATCTTTGCCTGTATCAAGTCCGCCTTTTCCCTGAAAACCACCTCCATCAATCAGCATGGTTTTCCCTCCAGGAAGTTCCGCAAGAGCCGAATTCCCGTGTCCAACATCGAGTATGCTTATATATAGATCCTTATTGAAAAATCTTTGTTTAATGCAGATTCCAGCGTCAATAAGCATAAGGAAACAGGATAATACAAAAATATGGATAATGGCTCTGTTCTTGAAGTCTGTGGTTGGAGTCTTTTTTATCCGGTTATTCAATACGACTAAGCCTGATAAGAGTATTGCATATAATAGAAAGACCTCAAAAATATCAGGAAAGATTGTCTGAAAAGATGAATATTTGAATTCTGCCAGATATTCAATAATGACCGTTCCAATTCTTACAGGCAGAGCCGCAATTTTAATTAGAAAGATGAAAGCAGACTCTGAAAAAGGCAGAAAAAGAACCGCCAAAAGGCCTGGTGCTACTGCCACGGCTCCGAAAAGAGGTACAAGTATAAGATTTGCAAGAATTCCAACCGGAGAAAAATTGCCGAAATAGTGCATTACGAAAGGGGCTGTTCCAAGTGTGGCAAACACAGAAACCGTCAGAGAAAGAAGTGTCCATGATATTATTTTCCCAGACTTTCCTGAGTTCGAGAATTTTTGTCTGATCATTTCTGAAACCGGAGCAGAAAGAATCAGAAAAAGTACGGCCATATATGACAGTATGAATGAAATACTGAAGAGGCTGCCAGGCATCACTGCAAGAATCATAAATGCTGATGCTGCGATTGAATTAAGAATATCGCTTTCCCTTGAGAATACGCCAGCTGAAAGAATTACCGAAGCCATTATTACCGCCCGTAAAGCTGACGGCTCAAGACCAGAAATGAGCCCGTAAAAAATAACTGGAAATATCGCAGCAAATGAGGCGCATCTGATAAGTATTCCTTTTTTAAGAATGAATGGCCAGAAGGACAGAAAATATCTTGCCGTAAAAAAAGAAACTGCCGCAATTATTCCGATATTCAGTCCTGAAATTGCTATCAGATGACCAGCGCCTGTTCTGTTAAAAGCATACCTGAGTTTAGATGATATCCCTGAAGTATCACCCGTGATGAGCGCTTTTACAACCGCAGAATCATCTGGAATAGCATTATCCATTGCTTTTCCGGCTTTCAGTCTGAACCTGTCGGCCATGATCATGGCGCTTCTTTTTTCAGGCTCAAGAAAACCGATCGACCCAGCCTTTACGCTGCATCTTGTCTTAATGCCTTCAAAAAGCATGTGCCTTGCATAATCATAGCATCCAGGATTTTTGAAGCTTCTTATCTTCCCTATTGTTGAAATGAACGAGATTCTGTTCCCAGGGGAAGGCGGTATGGATGTTCCATCCAGCGAGACCTGGATCTGCCCCTTGATTTTCTGTGTATTGCTGTTTGCCTCAATTTTTTCAACATTCATTATGAAGCTTGAGCCATCATCATAAACCCTTGGGAGCGAATCTACATATCCTGTTATTCTTTTTTTTTCACCATCAGCATGGTTGATAAGATCTTCAGGATTATTTGAATCAAACTTAATATACTGGGATGCTGAAATATAACCTAGGGAAGTGAAAAGGATCAGAGGGGCTATGAATGTTTTTCTGTTTTTATCTGAACCAGCGAGAATAAGCAGGATAAATGAGAAACAGCAAGCCGTGAAAATCCATGCAGTAAAAGTTTGGCCAGGAATATATTCTGCTGAAACTATGCCCGCCGCAAATGAAAAAAGAACCGGAATAAATGGCCTGGAGATTTTTATTCTTGGGGATTCGTTACAGCTATTCAGCTAAAATTGCCTCCAGCGGGCCGTTTTTTTTAAGCTCCGCAAAAATTTTTAGATATTATGACATAGCATAGGCAAAACACAGAGCCGTCTGCGCTTAAATAATAAAAAACTGGTAAAATTCAACTTGCTATACTTATCCTTGGAAAACCCTTTTCCCTCAAACCCTTCGGATGTTGGTATCTATCTCCTGTTCAGGATATGTGCTGCAATTTATGACACTATCTTGCTGGTTGAAGATGTAGTAGAGCATCCCATAAAAACCATAAGTTTTTTGCCAAGCTTTTTTTCAAAAAAGTGACCTTTCATAAAAAAAATCGCTTTAAAATTCTGGTGAACGGTTACAAAAAATGAAGTTTTTGAGGGGGTAGGGGAACTTTTTACAAAAAGTTCCCCAAACTAAAACGCCTATAAACTGAATTGGGTAAGATGACGAATCAACAATCTGTCTATTCTCTTACCCTTCTTATCGCAGCTCCCAGACCTTCAAACTTGCTTTCAATCTTCTCATATCCTCTGTCCAGATGATAGACTCGGTTGACTTCTGTTTCTCCGGAAGCGACAAGTCCAGCGAGAATAAGTGAGGCGCTTGCTCTTAAGTCTGATGCCATGACAGGGGCTCCTGAAAGTCCGGGTACTCCTTTGACTACAGCAGTGCTGCCTGATGTTATTGTTATGTCTGCCCCAAGCCTTTTTAGCTCGCTGACGTGTATGAATCTGTTTTCAAATATTGTTTCTGTTATTACGCTGCGACCGTCCGCAACAGACATTAAAACCATGAACTGGGCCTGCATGTCTGTAGGAAATCCCGGATACGGCACGGTTTTGATGTCTATGCTTTTGATATGCCCGTTTCCGTTGATTCTGACGGCACTGTCTCCGACAACATCAACTTTTATTCCTGTCTGCCTGAGCTTATCCATGACGCTCATCATATGATGAGGATTGCAGCCAGTAACAGTCACATCACCTCCTGTTAGAGCGGCTGCCACCATATATGTTCCGACTTCGATGCGGTCAGGAATAATGGAAGCTTTTACAGGAGAAAGTGAGGCCTTTCCGCGAATTCTTATTTCCGGAGTTCCAGCGCCTTCTATATCAGCTCCCATTCCTTTAAGAACATCTGCAAGCGCAACAACTTCAGGCTCCATGGCAGCATTCTGGAGAATTGTCTCGCCTTCTGCGAGTACGGCCGCCATCATGAGGTTCTCTGTGCCTGTCACTGTGACAGTGTCAAGGTATATGACAGCACCCTTGAGCTTGGGTGCAATGGCATCTATATATCCATGTTCGATCTTGATTTCAGCGCCGAGCAGCTCAAGACCCTTGAGATGCAGATCAACAGGACGTGCGCCTATCGCGCATCCGCCCGGAAGCGAAACCCTTGCTCTTCCCATGCGTGCGACAAGAGGCCCAAGAACAAGAACCGAAGCCCTCATCTTTCTTACAAGTTCATAGCTTGCTTCGTGTTTGAAAATTCCTTTTGCGTCAATCTGAACTTTGCTGCCTGAAGTTTCGACCTTAGCTCCGAGATCTTCGAGCAGCAGACAAATGCTTTCTATATCCTTTAAGGCTGGTACGTTGTCATAAACGCATGGCCCGTCAGTCAGCATAGATGAAACAAGAATCGGAAGCGCCGCATTCTTGGCTCCGCTTGCCCTTACTTCTCCGGAAAGCCTTCTTCCGCCTTCCACTATAATTCTATCCATTTAAAACAAATCCTTATACTAATTATATCTATGAATAACTGTGCAGACCCGGAAGCAGATTAACGCCGAAATATGTGAAAATCACTGCCATGAAGCCTAATATGGAGAGCCAGGCTATTCTTTCTCCTGCCCATCCTGCCATGAGTCTTGTGTGAATAAGCCCTGCATATACGAACCATGTAATGAGTGACCAGGTTTCCTTTGGATCCCAGCTCCAGTATGAACCCCATGCCGAGTTAGCCCATACTGATCCTGTTATGATTCCTGCAGTCAGGAAAAGAAAGCCGAAGGCAATCACCCTGTATGTCAGGACATCAAGATTCTTAATATCTGGAAGACTCGAAAGCATATCAACAATTTTTGAACCAGAAATCTTTATTATGAAGATAATAATGACCCCTGATCCTAATCCGGCCCATGCGGCAAGGAGTCCTGCTTTGAGAGATGAGCCAACAAAAGCCAGAAAAAGCCCTGACGAAAGAGGAAGACAGAGGAACAAAAACATTTTCATTATTGCATCTGCATTTATGCTTTCCACTGTTTTTATATATGTCTTCATAAGATAAATGGTGCTGAGCCCAAATGCTATTGCAAACGCAGCATACCCGATGAAACATGAAATGACATGGGCAATTAGCCAGTCACTTTTAAGGGCAGGCAGAAGCGGTTTTATTTCTCCTGAAACATTTGGAGACAGTTCAGCGTACATTATTATGAAAAAGCACATGGGCAGGGCAATAGCGCCGAAAGCCCTGATTTTCATCCTGTTTTCATAAATAAGGTAAACAACTGCAAGGGCAAATGAAAAGAAAACCAGGGATTCATACATATTTGAAAGGGGAGCATGGCCCATTCCCATTTTATATGATTCGTGCCATCTTATCCCTATTCCCGCCGCGTTTGTAATTGCGCCTGAAATTGCCGCAAGCATGGCCGGAATATAGAGGCGGGGTTTTTTGAAAACCCAGGCCGCAAGATATATAAGGCCGGCAAAACCGAATACGTAACCTGAAATTGATATGATCAGGGTATTTATGCTGTTATCCATGTCTATTTCCTTGTATGTTCATTCGGCCTTAAATGCCGCTTATAGTCTAGTTAATATCGGTGCCGCCTAATTTTTCAGCCATATTTTTTATTATTTCTTCAAAAAGCGGGTTTTTTCTTGATGAAACACCGCATATGCATACCTCGCACCCTGAATCCTTGGGTTTTACAAAAATTCCGAACTGCCTGTGGGCCATGAAAAAAGAAACTATGCAGCCTGCAATCATGAGCAAAAAGCCTGCATATACGAGGGGGACTCCAGGATCTTTTGTTACCTGAAGACCGGTATACCATATTTTATTGTATTCCTTGACGTTGATGTAAAAGTCCTTGCCCCTCATCTTGTCGAATCCTGGCATGCTCGCCGGAATTATGAAAACATCGGATGGCTGGCCATTTTCCACCATGAAGCATGTGAAAACCTCTTTGAGAGCATGACCCCTGACCTGGAAAGTATCTTCAAACCCTGATACCGTGAACTGGCCTAATCCTTCGGGGAGCTCGACCGTTTCACCTATGTTGGCGGTCTTTTCAAATTTGTTTCCTGTCTTGGTGGTGATTTCGAATTTTATGTCAGAAGCTCCGGCAACTCCGTATGATGACTGAAAAAAACTGAGTCCCTTATATCTTAATGGCGTATTCACAAGAACGTCTTTTTTCAGAATTTCTTTGCCGTTTTCGATGAGTGCTATTTTTGATCTGAATTCCTTGGGCATGCCTGATTCATAAAATGAAACGTCGAAATCATCACATTTTATCATGAAGGGGATATTGATCTGCTTCCCTGAGTCGAGCATCACCTCGTCGCTCTGCTCACCTTCAGTTATATTCATATTGCCCCTGAATCCGTATATAGACCCGATAAGGCCTCCTGTAAGAAGGAGAAGGACGCTTGCGTGGACTATATAAACTCCGAGTCTTGTCCATCTGCCGGATTCTGCGAATATAAAGGATTCATCTCCAATCTGTTTTGCTTCTGATCTTCCTTTGCCTGATGCAAGCAGAATTTGTGCTGCTTTGACCATTTCTTCCATGGATGAGGAAGATTCGAATCTGATGATATCCTTGGCTTTTCTGATTCTTTCCGGATTAACCCCTTTTTTGCCTGGAAATATGATTCTCCATGTTCTTGACAATCTGTCTATTGAACAGACAATTATATTCACGCAAAGAACGAGCAGCATTCCTCTGAACCACCACGAAGAATACAGATGATGCATGTCCAGTCCCAGAATGAGCTTTCCTGCTGAGGGGTATTTATGGATGTAGAATTCGGCCGGATTGCCCTGGGGGATGAAAGTCCCTGTGACGGAAAATGCGGCAAGCAGAAAAAGTGTAACAACAGAAAGTTTTATGGATGCAAAGAACCGCCACGCCGGATTGCCGGTTTTTTTGGGAGGATGAGACATTTTAAATCCTTAAAAATATTATTGATTCCGGTATGCATATATTGCTTCAAGATTTGGCTTTAAAGTATGCACACTGGAATATTAGAGTCTTATTCATTCGAAAGCTTACTTAACAAATCAGGTTGACTGAATCAACATCTATAAACGGAATAAATATTCAGAATAAGACCTTTTATTGCCTGACCATACTCAACAATGCCACAGCTTGAACATTTGAAATTAGTCAGGCAGTTTAAATGGCAAGGCTGTTGTTGCATCATTTCTGGAAAACCCTTTTGAAAAAGGGTTTTCCAGACCTTTCCCAAAACTTTTTATGGTTTTTTTATTACGAGTTGATAACATCTGTTTTTCAAGCAAAAGAATCTATAATAGAAAAGTTTTTGTGGTTATGCTCAATTCTCAGTAACATTTGAAAGTTAATGGGCTTAACATTTTTAAAACTCTAAAAATATCAGTTTTTTGCCTACTAAAAAAACCATAAAGTTTTTGCGGAGCTTTTTACAAAAAGCGACCCGCTCGAGGCACTCCCCCTAGCAACTTCAAAACAGCCGAAAGAATACGCTTCGTCTGACTTTGGTCTATTGGGTTATAAAGCCTCGCCGGAGGCACTCGGCTTAACGTCGGATTACGGACAAAGGGTGTCCTAATCCGACGCATCACCCTTTTTTGATGGCAAATTAACCATAAAAGGCACTTCTTAACTGAAAATCAGGCAGAGCCACAAAAGTTTTTGCCAAGCTTTTTTCAAAAAGCGGCCTTTGACCTTTCATCTAACAGAAGGGTTCAATTTATGACGACCTGAAGTATAATAGTTTTCATGAAAGTGCTTTTGGAGATGTCTCATTTATGGATCTTGTTATGCCCTGTTATTCAACAATTTCAGTAGTTGCTGTGACAATTTCTTCATGATTTGTAGCTCTTTGCAAATAAGATTGTCATGTGCTATTAATTGCCTGTCAAAAAAAATCCGTTTTTTTATCATTGGCTGCGTAGGTGATGATTTTTTAAGCCATTGATCGATCCTTCTTTAGTACACAGCTTCTTTTTTTATATCATTTTTTTGAATTATAATGATTTCATAAAACTCGGTAAATCGGAGTCAGTTTTGAATTCTATCTTCGTAAAAAAGAAAAATCATGAATAATAAGAATCCGGACGCAAAAACCGTGGAGTCAGCCCTTGATATCCTTGGGAGCAAAGGAAAACAGAATCGGCTGTCCAGAATGCTTCCTTTTCTTGGCCCTGCGTTCATAGCGAGTGTTGCATATATCGATCCTGGTAACTTTGCGACCAATATTCAAGGCGGCGCCAAATTCGGATACATGCTGATCTGGGTGATTGTTGCCAGTAATCTTATGGCAATGCTTATCCAGACCATGTCCGCAAAACTTGGGATCGCCACTGGACAGAACCTTGCTGAGCATTGTCGCAACCAGTTTCCTAAGCCTGTTGTCTGGCTGATGTGGTTTATAATGGAACTTGTTGCAATTGCAACTGATCTTGCTGAGTTCCTGGGCGCTGCCCTTGGTTTCTATCTCCTTTTTGGAATTCCTCTTCTGGCCGGGGCTTTTTTAACGGCAATTGCAACTCTTCTTATTCTCGGACTCGAACGATACGGTTTCAGACCACTTGAAGCCGTAATTTCAGGGATGCTTGGGATCATTGCTCTCTGCTATCTCATAGAGACCCTGATCGGTAAGCCTGATTGGGGTCAGATCGCTTATCATGCAGTAGTTCCGCAGTTTTCAGGCTCTGAAAGTGTTATTCTTGCCTCAGGAATTATCGGAGCAACCGTGATGCCGCATGTCATATTTCTCCATTCAGCATTAACTCAGAACAGGATTGTCGTAAAAAACAAGGAACAGCTCAGACGCCTTTTCAGGTTTCAGATTGCTGACGTGGTCATTGCAATGGGGATAGCCGGTCTTGTGAATATTGCCATGCTCATAATGGCTGCAACCGCATTTTACAAGACAGGTCTGACCCATATAGCTTCAATAGAAGAGGCTCATCGGACGTTGGAACCTCTTTTTGGCAAGGCCGCAAAATGGATTTTCGGAGTCTCTCTTCTTGTGGCAGGGCTCTCTTCTTCGACAGTGGGAACCAGCGCTGGCCAGGTAATAATGCAGGGCTTTCTGCAAAGACATATTCCTGTATGGGTCAGGCGGCTGGTTACAATCGCTCCTTCCCTTCTTGTTATAGGCTTGGGACTTGATCCAACAAGTACGCTTGTGGTCAGTCAGGTTGTTTTGAGTTTCGGGCTTCCTTTTGCAATCATTCCTCTTGTTATGTTTACAAGCAGAAAAGACATAATGGGTGACCTGACTAACAGAGCTCTGACAACTGTTGTTGTTTCAATGATTGCTGCTCTTATTATTGCTCTTAACATTTATCTTATTTATCAGACAGTTTTTGAGGGATAATCATGTTTAATCATATTCTTGTCCCGTTAGACGGATCAGGGCTTGCCGAATCTTCTTTGCCAGCAGCAGTATTTCTGGCTGAAAAATTGAAAGCAAGGGTGACCCTAATCCATATAATAGAAAAGAATCCTCCTTCTGAGGTTCATGGCCAGCATCATATCAAAAATGCGGTGGAGGCCTCGGCGTATCTTGAGAAAATATCCAAATCATGGTTTAGGGAAAATTTGGTGGTTGAATGCCATGTTCATACCTCTGAAGTTGATGATGTGGCGGAAAGTATTGTCGAGCATCGTTGTGAATTTAAGCATGATCTTGTAATAATGTGTTCCCACGGGCGGGGCAGGGCGCTTCATCTTCTTTTGGGCTGCATAGCACAGAATGTAATAGCCATTGGAACAGTTCCGGTTCTTCTTATTCAGCCTGATGAAACAAAAAATATCAGGGAATTCTCATGCAGATCTATTTTGGTGCCTCTTGACGGAGATCCTGCCCATGGCGGTGCCCTTCCTGTTTCCGAGGAAATTGCCGGGTTATGCGGTTCGACTCTTCATCTTTTGATGGTAATACCCGTTTTTACCAGCATCCCAGGTAAAATGGCCGTTCAAAGCAGATTTCAGCCAGCCGCTACTTCAAGAATGCTGGATATTTTAAAACAGAATGCTGACGAGTACCTTGGAGAGCGTCTTGCTGATCTGAAGGAAAGAGGATTTCAGGCCAGCGCACATGTACTGAGGGGCGATCCCGCCGATCTTGTGGCTGAATCTGTAAGTAAGTCTGGCGTAGATCTAATCGTTCTTGCAACACATGGAAAATCAGGGATGCAGGCCATTTGGGCCGGAAGTATGGCCCATAAAATATGCAGTCTTTGCAGGGCGCCACTGCTGCTTGTTCCTGTGGAGAAGAAAGAGTGAAACTCATGCTGTCGGAAATATTTTATTACGCAGCTTATCATTATTAACATTTTTAGAGGGCAGGGATGATTATGCTTAAAAAGAATAGATCTGGTTTATGTCTTATTATGTTGCTGGCTTTATGCTTTGTCCCGGTTTTTTCAAAGGTTTATGCAGATGGTGATGGGAAGGGTATTGCTGTTTCTCATCCGGTTGATCTTTACCCCGGAGGTGTCCCTGTCAGTGAAGAATCCACAAAGCATGGTAATGATCTTACAAAAGATAATATAAATGAGGTTAGATCTTTTTTTGAATCCAAGAAAAAAACTGAAGATAAGCTGGAACCATACTCAGAAGTTGATCAGAAGGGCAGTCAGCTTGTGACGGAAACAATGGGCAAGAGGTTCCAGCTTGTGACAATGATGGTTAGAACAAAAGCAGATACCCATGTTGCCAATGCTTTTGGCCAGCTCAAAGCAATGGCAATGAGAGGGATGCATTCCGAGTCAGAATTGCAGGCCATAGAAAACTCCTACTCGGATCTTAAATCAGCATATTTCAGGAGGGTTAAATCACCCGACGGAAATAATAGAAGCGAATCGGAAATAATATACAAAAAATATCTTCAGACTGCCAATCCAGAGCTTTCAAAGTCTTCTTCCCATTCTGATGATTCCGCAGAGTATCAGGCAGGAAAAGCAAAAGCTGCGGATATGAGAAAACAGATGCAGGAAATGAAAGCAAAGGGTGATATTGCCGGAATAATGAACATGGCTCAGAAAAACAAAACAGGGCCAGGGATCCCAAAAGATGCTCAGAAATATGTCGATGAAATGAACAAAGACACCTGGAGCACCTGGGTGCAGTGCCTTGATGAGATGAAAAGCGCGGCTTTTCATACTTCAATTTCTTATAAATCAGGCATAACTGGTGAATGATATTTGAATTGGACTGGGCATTTTGGGAAAACACCCTTCAAAAGGTGTTTCCCAAAAGCATTCAAGTATCTACTTTGTCAGCATAAAAAATGATTGATGAGTTGAACTTGCGGCATTATAAAAGTTTTTTGCGGAGCTTTTTTTCAAAAAAGCGACTCGCCGAAGGCAAATTTTAAATATTGGCAAAGATCAAAATGGCATGATTTAAGTTCTAAACATACTGCCCTGCACACCATCCAGAAGACCATGCCCATTGCAGATTGTATCCGCCAAGCCATCCTGTCACATCAAGAACTTCACCAGTGAAAAAAAGGCCGGGATGTTCCTTGCTCTCCATGGTTTTAGAAGAAATGGCATTGCAGTCAACTCCTCCGCAGGTCACCTCAGCTGTCCTATATCCTTCAGTGCCATTAGGTTTGACATTCCATTCATGAATATGGGCGGCTATTTCAGTAAATATTTTATGGGAAATTTCTTGGAGAGGCTTTTCTATAGTTTCATCATGAATAATGGTTGCCACAAGGCGTTTTGGAAGATATTCGCCAAGAAATGTTTTAAGTTTTAGCTGGGATCTCTGCTTCTGGGCATTTTTCAATTCTTCGTTCAGATTGATGTCTGGCAGCAAATTGACGGTTATAATATCTCCTGGCTGCCAATATGATGATATCTGTAAAATTGCGGGGCCGCTCAGTCCTCTGTGGGTGAATAATACATTTTCTCTGAAGCTTTTTAATTTGTTAGAAACTATGCACTCAACAGCTATGCCTGATAAAGGCGACAGTTTTTCCTTGTCATCCGGCCTTAAAGTTAATGGAACCAGACCTGCTGCTGTGGGCCAGATTCTTATTCCAAACTGTTCGGCAGTTTTATAACCAAAAGGACTTGCCCCAGAAGTAGGGATTGATAACCCACCTGTTGCAACAACCAGAGATTCGCATGAGAAAATGTTTTGATTTGATTCAATTATGAAAAAGCCGTCATCGCTGCGTTTAATTTTTTTAATGACTGTATTCAGTCTGATCGACACTTTGGTTTTCTTGCATTCAGAAAGGAGCATATCAAGAATGTCTTTAGAACTGTTGTCGCAGAACAGCTGGCCGTGCTCTCTTTCATGAAACGGTATTTTGTATTTTTGAATAAGATCCAGAAAATTCCATTGATTAAATCTGCTCAAGGCTGATTTACAGAAGTTGGGATTGCGGGAAATATAATTTGCAGGGCTTATATCGTTATTCGTAAAATTGCAGCGACCTCCGCCTGACATCAGGATTTTCTTACCCGGCTTGTCAGCATGATCAAGTATAATAACTCTTCTGCCGCGTTTGCCTGCCTCAATTGCGCACATGAGACCCGAAGCTCCTGCTCCGATGACGATTACATCGGTCTTTTCCATCTTTTTGCTCCAATAAATATTAAAAGATGAAAACCATTTATCATGAAAGGATTAAAGGCCGGAAAGAAAAAATAGAATAGGGGAATTCTTGTATTTGGATGGGCCTGCCCAGGAAAAAAATCTGTGCAGGCCACTTATAATCTGACAAGGTCGCAAAAAGTCTGATTTCGGTCATTCCGGCGCAGGCCGGAATCCAGAACTGGCTGATAATACAAAGATGCCTGATCAAGTCCGGCATGACACTAAAGCCATTTTTTGTTTTTTTGCGAGTCCATCATAATCTGAATCACTTCTTTTTTATGTCGAGCCTGTCCAGACCGTGATTGTCAAATTCTTCCGCCCATTTTTCTTCATATTTAAGCATGAGAGTGAATCTTTCATCATCGGACATTTTTTTGACTTTTTCAGGGCTGACATCTTTCAGAGCGTCTCTGCCTGCAAGTGAGCTGATGAGTTTTTCCCAGAAAGTGTTTTCTTCATATTCTGCTATGTAGTCCTGAACTTCTGATTCTTCGAACTCAGGAGTTTCATGATAAAGATTCAGCTCAGGGGTGTGTTCAATCAGCTCTCCAAGACCAAAATCTTTGGCAAAGGAGTATATCTTCTGGACTATTGCCTTGTATTTTTCTTTTTCAGGGTTACTCTCTTCGGCAGTCTCATAGGCACTCAAAACCCAGTCACCAAGAAAGACAATATCCAGAAGACCTCTGAATTCTTCTTTTGTAAGATCCATTTTCATTTGTTGATTTTCCTTTGATTAAAAACTGATTATTATTTTTTTATTACTTTGCATACTGGCATTTTTTAAACAGAATAAAAAGGAATTAAAGGTTGATGGAGTCGTAAAAAAACAAAAAATGGCTTTAGCGTCATGCCGGACTTGATACGGCATCTTTGTAATTTCAGCCACTTCTGGATTCCAGCCTGCGCCGGAATGACGGAAATCGGACTTTTTGGGGACTTGTCAAGATTAAGATTTGGTTCAAAAATAATGAAACAGGATGAAGCAAAAAAATAGAAGGTTTTCAGAAGAGGTCTGGAAAACATCTTTTTTAAAAGATGCTTTCCAGACTTTATATAAAAAAGACGCGTGCAAATGATGGCACGCGTCTTTATCCTCATTTTTTTGTTTTTATTCGTTGTAGAATTTCAGGATTGCGTCACAAAGGCCCGGGATGGTGAAAACGTCTGCTTCTATGTCAATTCCAAGGCCAAGGCTTTTGGCTGTTTCGCTGGTGATGGGGCCAATGCTTGCGACCTTTACATCCTTCATCAGCTCAGCAAGCCTGCCTTCAGGGATGTTTTTTACAAAATTTGAGACTGTTGACGAGCTTGTAAAAGTCACCATGTCTATTTCACCTTTTTCAAGCAGACCGGTTATTTCGGCTGATTGTTCGGTGTCTTCTACTGCTTCATAGGTTATGATCTCGTCGACAATTCCGCCCATTTCAGCAAGCTGGACAGGCAGGACGGATCTCGCGTCCTTTGCCCTTGGGAGAAGGAATTTTTTTCCTTTAACTTCTTCTGATTTGAAGGCCTCTATTACTGATTCAGCAACATAGCTTTCCGGAATAACATCAGCTCTTATCCCAAAAGAAAGCAGTCTTTCTAAGGTTGCAGGGCCGATTACGGCTGTCTTGACGCCACCAAGCGTCCTTGAGTCAAGGCCCATATCAAACAAAGTATCAAAGAAACAGGCTACTCCGTTTACGCTTGTGAAAATTAACCATTCAAAGCTTTTTAGGTTTTTAATAGCGTTTTGAAGCCTTGAATTGTCTTTAACAGGTTCTATTTTGATTGTCGGGCATTCCACGCAGTCAGCGCCAAGTTCGGAAAGTTTTTCCACAAGAGCGCTTGCCTGCTCACGGGATCTTGTGACTGCGATCCGTTTTCCGAACAGAGGGGCAGTTTCAAACCAGGCGAGTTCCTCCCTCAGGGTTACAACTTCACCCACAACGATTAATGCTGGAGCTGTTATTCCCGCCTTGTCGGCAACTTCCTTTATATTTGAAAGAATTCCTGTGACTGTTTTCTGTTTGGCTGTTGTTCCCCATCTTATGAGTGCTGCTGGCGTTTCAGGTGATCTTCCTGCCCTGACGAGATTCTCAACTATCATGGCAAGATTTTTAACGCCCATGAAAAATACAACCGTACCTGTTACAAGGCTGTTCCAGTTGATTGTAGACTGGGCTTTGGTCGGATCTTCATGGCCTGTCACAAATGTTACTGAGGTTGTGTGATCCCTGTGGGTGATCGGAATTCCAGCGTAAGCAGGGGCAGCGACAGCCGATGTAACACCAGGAACTATTTCAAAGGCAACTCCGGCTTTTTTAAGAACCTGGGCTTCTTCTCCGCCTCTTCCGAATACAAAAGGATCTCCGCCTTTGAGTCTTGCCACTTTAAGGCCTGATTTTCCTTTTTCCACAAGCAGGTTGTTGATCCCATCCTGGGAAAGGGTGTGGTTGCCGCCCATCTTTCCGACATATATTTTTTCGGCGTCTTTGCGGGCATGGCGCATCAGGCGGGGAGAAGCAAGATAATCATAAACAATTACATCAGCTTCCTGGATGCACTGAAGTCCTTTGACTGTTATAAGTCCCGGATCTCCAGGGCCTGCGCCTATCAGATATATTTTGCCTGTATTCTTATTATTTTTCATTTTTCAGAATAAATCTCATCAAGAATTTTTTTCGCGCCTTTTTCAAGAAGTGCTTCAGCCAGTTTTTTGCCGATTTGTGCAGCTTCTGAGATCTTGCCGGAAAGAGCGCTTTTGAAAATTATGGAGCCTTTGACATCAGAGACAAGGCCTTCCATTTCTACCATATCGCCGTTCACTTTGGCATGTGCCGCAATTGGAACCTGACATCCGCCTTCGAGTCTGTGAAGAAAAGCTCTTTCAGCAATGACTGCGGTTGCTGTTGTCGCATGGTTAAGGCTTTTGATAATGTCGGAAGTTTTGGGATCATTTTCCCTTGTTTCTATACAAAGTGCACCCTGACCTGATGCGGGAAGCATTATTTCAGGGTCTATGTACTGGGTGATTTTTGAAGAGAGCCCAAGCCTGTGAACTCCGGCGGCCGCAAGTACGATTGCATCGAATTCGCCTGCTTCCAGCTTTTTTATTCTTGTATCAAGGTTGCCCCTGAGCGACACTATTTCAAGATCAGGTCTTCTGGCAGAAATCTGGGACATACGTCTTAAGCTGCTTGTGCCGATTTTTGCGCCTTTGGGAAGCTCATCCAGCTTAAAGCCGTTTTTTGATATAAGCACATCAAGGGGGTTTTCCCTTTCAGGAATAGCTGCAATACAGAGTCCTTCAGGAATTTCGGCAGGCATGTCCTTCATGCTGTGAACAGCAATATCCACCCTTTTCTCAAGCAGGGCGTCTTCTATCTCCTTTACAAAAAGACCTTTGCCGCCTACTTTTGCGAGGGGAACATCAAGGATCTTATCACCTTTTGTCTTGATAATATTCAAACTTACAGTGCTTCCAGGAAATTTTCTTTCAATTTCCGACTTGACCCAGTTGGCCTGCCAAAGAGCAAGCTGGCTGCCCCTTGTTCCTATAATAAGGTTGGAAGTCATCAGATCCCGCAGCTCCCGCAATTCGTTGAAGAGCAGCCAGCGCAGCCTGACATACCAGCCGATGATTTAAATGTCGGAGCTTCACCGGGTGCTCCTGAACCTTTGCTTACAAATCCGCAGCAGGACATGAGTCTTTTTATTTCAGGGGTTCCGCATGTGGGACACGTCGGCTGGTCTGATCCTAAAACAAGCAGCTCGAAGCTTTTGTTGCAGGTATCGCATTTGTATTCGTATATAGGCATTTCAAATCTCCTGGGAAAAATTACACCGGCATTTTTAAAGTTCATGAAAATAATCATAAAATTTTTATAAAGCAAGTAACTTTATTTTTTGACAAGGCAGCAAAAAGTCAAAAAAATGCGTCGGCGTCATGCCGGACTTTATCCGGCATCTTTGTATTTTCAATTACTTCTGGATTCCAGCCTTCGCCGGAATGACGTAAATCTGACTTTTTGCGAGTCCATCATTTTTTAAAGGAAACTATTCATCCGATATTTTTAACTTGCAGCGGACATATGGCGCAGTCGTTTTGTTTTGCTATCTGCTTTTCCTTGTAATCATAAGTGCTGGCAACCTTATTATCAGGAAGCCTTTCCCATAGGTTCTTTTTCAAGAACTTCGATTTCTCCTGAAGAATCATAGCCTAATTCATGGGCTTTTTTGAATGATTCAAGGGCGAGATCAGGTTCGTTTTTCTTTAGCAAGGTTTTTCCTGTCCTGTAGTGCATGAGTCCGTTATTGGGGGACAGTGCAATGCTCTGGTTACAGAAAACAAGCGCAATTTCAAGGTTTTCCCCGGTTTCGGCAAAAAGTTCGCCCAGAGCTGAAAAAGACTGGGCATCGCATGGATTAAGCTTTACGGCTTTTTTGAAAGCTTCTATGGCCTTTTCTGCTTTACCATTTTTGAAGTATGTTTCGCCAAGATATCTGTAAGGCTCACTCTTTTCGTTATTAAGGCATATTGCCTTTTCAAGAAGTTTTTCAGCTGTCTCGGTTGCTCCTTTTTCAAGAGCAGCTTTTCCTGCCTGGAAGACTATTTTGATGTCTGTGTCATCGGTTTCCGCAGCTTTAATGAAGAGGTTTCTTGCTTTTTCGATGTCACCTGTGAATACACAGGCTACTCCTGAATTATAAATTGCAAGGTATTCTGACGGATTCATGTTCGAGGCTTTTTCAAATTCCATCAAAGCAGCCGCATAATTCTTTTCATGTGCAAGACAGACACCCAGGCTGTTCATGATATTGGTGTTGTCAGGGTTTATCTCAAGCCCTTTTTTGTATTCAAATATGGCGTTTTTTATTTCTCCTGCCTGATAAAACAGATCACCGCTGATATTGAGACTTGTGGAATCAAACTCGGCATGGCTGTCTTCACCATAAAAAAGAGCGTGATAATAGGCTTTTACCGCGTTTTCGAAAACATCTTCCCTTGAATAATCAGTAAATGGGAACATTGCAATACCAACGGTTGAATACCTGCCTGTAGCATCAAAAAGCATGCTTCTTAATCTTTGGGAGTGCTCTGCTGCTACTGCGCTGTCTTTGCCTGGGACAACGCAGAAAAACATGGAATGTCCGCCTTCGGAAATAATCCAGGCATGCTTCGAAGCTTCTGATTCAAGAATTCTTCTGAATGTATTGACTGCTTCGCCTGAAACCTGGGCAGCCAAAGAAGGCTTGATTGCAAGAACCGTGAATTCTTCAAGATTACTTATTTTGCATCTGACGTCATCATTTAAGGCCTGACCTGAAAATTCACCGATTTTGTGAGGGCAGCTTTCTCTGTTTTTCCCATTTTTGCTGAATTCTTTCCAGCCAAGTTCAAGATCTGGGATCAGTTCATCAGAGCAAGTGCAGGTATGGATGTTTTCCTTAGACATGGGGCATTCCCTTGTATTTTTGGAGGATGAGGGCTAAAGCTTCCTTTATAGTATCGAATTCATCCGGCTCTATGGTTCTTAAGTCCATGATGAACAGATCTTCTTCGATACGGCCTATCACTGGAGGGGTGTTTCCGCGCATCTCTTTTTCAATTCTGTTTGCGGACATATTTTTTATGGAAAGTCCTATTCCTTTGGACGGCAGGTTCTGAGCCGGAAGCGAACCTCCACCGGCTTTTGATGAAAGCGGAAGAATTCTGGCTTCAAGATCGGGATGGTTTAATCCATCAATTTCATTTTTTAGGGCGAGGGCTTTGGCCTCTATGGTTTCCACAGGCATGGTCAGCATTCTTAAGGTAGGGATCTTTGATACCGCATCCTTTTCCTCCCTGTAATGCCTGAGAGTAGCCTCAAGACCAGCAAGTGTCATCTTGTCTATTCTTAGTGCCCTTGTCAGAGGGTTTTTCCTGATTTCAGCTATGATTTCCTTTTTCCCCACTATGATTCCTGCCTGGGGGCCGCCTAAGAGTTTGTCTCCGCTGAATGATATTACATCTGCTCCTGAAGCCACGGATTCCTGAACCGTTGGTTCATATACCATGCCGTATTTTGAAAAATCTATGAATGTTCCGCTTCCAAGATCTTCCATGACAGGTATTCCTTGCTTTTTGCCAAGGTCTGAAAGCTCGGAAAGAGGCACGTTTGAAGTAAAGCCCATGACTGCAAAATTGCTGGTGTGCACTTTTAGTATAAGGGCCGTATTTTCATTTATTGCGGCTTCGTAGTCCCTCAAATGGGTTCTGTTTGTTGTTCCTATTTCCCTGAGGATTGCGCCGCTTTTTGTCATTACATCCGGAATTCTGAAAGAACCGCCAATTTCGACAAGCTCACCCCTTGACACAATGGCTTCTCTTCCCCTAGCAAGGGTGTCTAGGCAAAGCATCACAGCTGCGGCATTGTTGTTGACAGCCATTGCAGCCTCTGCTCCGCTTATCTCGCAGACGAGCTCCTCGACTGCTGCGTACCTGATACCTCTTTTACCGGTTGCAAGGTTGAATTCAAGATTTGAAAAACCTCTGGCAACCAGCATGATCTGGTCAAGGGCATCCCTGCATAAAGGCGATCTCCCGAGGTTTGTATGAATCACCACACCAGTTGCGTTCACTAACGGAATAAGATTTGGCTTCATGGCCTTCAGGGATTTTGCCATTATTTCATTAATGATAAAATCATGATCAATATTTTTTAAAGTAGATTCGTCCGCAGTTTCAATGATGCGCCTTCGTTCAGTCTCAATGGTTTCCCTTGCAGATTTAAGAATAACTGATCTTGGGATTGCATCAAATTCGCTGTTTTCAAGGATTTCAAGAAGAACGCCGTCAACTTTTGGCAGTTTTTTAAGAATCTCGTTTTTTAAGGAATGTTTTTTCATCTGAATAAAACCTGCTGCTTCAAAGACTCATGGCGAGTTCAGGAACTGCCCTCAGTATCCGTGTTGGTATCATGTCAACAAGTTCGACAAATTCACCAGGTGCAAGACCAATCGCATTCAGGCGGTTTTTCAAATGTTTGACATCTATGAGCTCTATTTCCATTCCAGTGTAGAATCTTGCCATAAGAAAATCCGCAATATACACAAGGTGAACCATTGGGCACCTGTTTTCCGATTTTTCAGGAATATGGTGATGGGTGATACAGCATTCAAGCGTCGCAGGAAGTCCCCATGCATTCGCCAGCCTTGCCCCTGCTTCGCAGTGGTCTATGCCTAAAATTTTTCTTTCTGCCATGACTATTCCTGATTTCTGTTCCCTCATTTTTTTATAAAAAAGAGAGGATTCAGGCGGCATATGCTGATCTATGACCACCATGCCAATGTCGTGAAGAAGTCCTGCCGTGTATGCTGACGAAGGGTGGGCAATGCCTGTTTTTGCTGCCAGTCTTTCGCATATTATTGCCGTTCCAAGGGCGTGGTGGTAAAGATCTCCCTGGCAAAGCGAATAGCTTGATTTTGACTGAACGAAGAACTGCCGCACGCATACTGAAATTACGGATTTTATGATTGCATCCTGCCCAAGTATTATTATCGCGTCCTCCAGAGAATCTATGCTGCCCCTCCTGTTAAAAAAAGCGGTATTGCATAGCTGAAGAGTCTTTGCGCTTATAATCTGGTCTTTTTTTATTTCGCTTGAAAGCTGGCGTACCTCGTATTCACCCTCGTTTATCATTCTGAGAATTTTCAGGGCCACCTGGGGTATGGGTCTGACATTAGTAATAGTATTATTGATTTCGGCAGGATCCGGCTTTATGAACTCCATGAAAGTTTTATCAGGGCCTGAAAGCGTCGGCTGTGCAGACGCCTTGCCTGTATCAAGATCAAGATCAAGCCTGCAGGCTATGAGTCCTCCGGTTTCCGCAAAATTTATCTGCATACCATCTTCGGACAGGATTTTTTTTACAACCTCAGCTGTACGACCACCAATATTGAGGGACATGTCAAGCTCGCTGATTGAGCCAACCATTGCACCTCCGGCTATGGTCACAGCCATATTCCTGTTTGTCGCGCCAAGTTCCCTGAGAGCTTCCAGAAAAACTGGCAGTCCGGTTGACGCATATTTATCCGGGTTTATGTATTCAGAAGATGATATTGGCGCTGGCAGAAGAAAATGTGCAATTCCTCCTACCTTTGCCGCCTTGTCATAAATTGCCACGCCGACGCAAGAGCCAAGAAAGGCCTGAAGCACTACCGGCTGTTTTTTCCCGCAGAAGAAGCTGCCAGAGGGTACTATTCTAATTTCATTCATAATTATTTGGTTGCCGGATTCAATTATTCTATGGTTTATATTTTTTTGGAATTCATTATTAGCGTCTGAATGCTTAAAATCAAAATAAAATCTTGTTTATGGGCTAAAAAAACTGTTTTTTTACTTCCTCGCTTTGGATATTTGGCATATCAGCTTTATAGCAGTGAAATCTTTCAAACATACGATACAGAATTTTAAGCTTTTTATGGAGTTTCATAATAAGAATGAAAAAACCTTCTGATTATATTATTTTTGCTCTGGACGTTGATTCAATGGAAAAAGCAAGCCATTTTGCTAGGCTTCTTTCAGGGACTGTCGGAATGTTCAAGATAGGTCTCGAGCTTTTCATAAGGACAGGCCCGGACATAATAAAAATGATCAGGGAAATTTCAGGCGCCGAGATCTTTTTGGATCTTAAGCTCCATGATATTCCTGAAACCGTTAAAAAGTCAGTTTCAGTAATATCAGGCCTTGATGTGCGCTTTACAACCCTGCATGCCTCAGGAGGAACAAAAATGCTTGGGGCAGCCGCAGGAGCATCGGGGAATCTGGATCTTCTCGCAGTTACTGTCCTTACAAGCACTTCAGCGTCTGATCTTGCAGAGACTGGCCATGACAAATCCATAAATACTGAGTCCCTTGTTGTGATGAGGGCTCAGCTGGCGAAAAATGCCGGATGCAGCGGAGTTGTGTGTTCGGCCCTCGAAGCGTCCATGATAAGGCAAAGGATCGGTAATGATTTTTATCTTGTCACCCCTGGAATCAGGCCTTCATGGGAGGTTGTTAAAGAAGATGACCAGTCCAGAATAATGACTCCGGCGAGGGCTGTATCAGAAGGCAGCGATTATCTTGTAATAGGAAGACCCATAAGCAGGGCATCGGACCCAAGGGCTTCGGCCTTGAGAATTGCTGATGAAATTGCTGCAGTTCTATAAAAAAGGCCATTCTTAGGTCTGATCAGAACTCCCTTTGCCTATATAAGATGTTTGATTGTCTCATTTTAAGATGGTGTATTTTCTGAATTTTTGGTAGTAAACGATGTCTTGTAAGTTGATACTTCAAGCGCCCGCCAAACTTATTATCTAAAAGTGTTTTTTAACAAAAAAGGAGATAACTGATGAAGAGAAGTAGTTGTTTTGCCGTAGCTTCAACATTGGCCATTACTTTATTGATGACAATGAATTTTGTGGCCTGCGCAAAGAAAAATGCTGATCCGGCCCCTAAAATGGAAGCAGAAGCCAAGGCAGAAGTAAAGCCGGAAGTTAAGCCAGAGCCACAGAAAGCAGTTGTGCCTGAAGAGCCTCCGGTTGTATTTGGACGGGGCGAAGTGCGTACCCTTACCGCAACTGTATCTGCCATAGATATGAAAAAAAGACTTGTTACCCTGAAGAAACCAGGTGGTGAAGAGTTTTCAATAATCGCCGATGCCAAAGTGAAGAATCTTCCCCAGGTTAAGGTTGGCGATGAAGTTACCACCAAGTATTATGAATCCATCTCAATCAGGGTATTGAAAGCTGACGAGCCGGAAATTCCTCAGGCTGCGAGCGAATCTGTGGTTGCTGCTCCTATAGGTCAGAAACCGGCTGGAATTGCGACTGCACAGGTAAAGACAACTGCAACAATAATGAACATTGACAAGAAAAAATCCAAGGCAACTCTCAAGCTTGTTGATGGAAAAAGCTATCTTGTAGATGTTAAACATCCTGAAAACCTTGATAAGGTCAAGGTAGGCGACAGAATAGAGATCATCTATACTGAATCAGTGGCTCTTCAGGTTAAAGCTGCTTCCAAGAAAAAAGATGCAAAGAAAAAATAGTAATTAATAAAGTTTCTGTTACCCTTGAAACAAATCTCAGGACGAGCAGTTACAAATAGACCGTAAAGCCTGGAGAATCGCCTTTTGAAAAAGGCGGTTTTTCAGGCTTTTTTAATGGCTATGTTCTCTTTAAGTGTGGAAAAGTATTTTATAGAATAACATTCTGATATTAATAACTAAAAAAGGGCCAAGTTGTAGGTCGGATTAGGACGCCCTTTGTCTGTAATCCGACGTTAAGCAGGGTGCCTCCGGCGGGTCGCTTTTTGGAAAAAGCTCCGCAAAAACTTTTAAATAACGAGAATCAGGAATGCTAATATATGATATCGGCCTGTTATTGCTAAATATTCATAAAGTTTTTGAGGGGAGGTGGGGCTTTTTACAAAAAAGCCCCACATATTTTTATCGCAGAAAGATTGCAGCCATGCAAAACAAGGCCGCAAAAAGTACAAATATCAGCTGATTTTCATTCATTTTTTTTATCAGCCTTATTTTGCGAGACCATCTTATTTGAATTATTCAACCTTTGCTTCTGCATCAAGGCCAAATGCTGTGTGCAATGATCTTACTGCAAGCTCCGTATATTTTTCGTCTATTATGCATGAAATTCTGATTTCCGATGTGCTTATCATGATAATATTAATGTTTTCGGTCGCAAGGGTCTGGAACATTTTTGTGGCAACACCAGAATGGTTTTTCATTCCCACGCCGATTACCGAAACCTTGGCAATATTATCGTCTCCGATAACGTCTTCGGCCCCTATCATTTTGGAAAGTTCTTTTTGAATTTCCATTGCCTGTTTAAAATCTGTTTTTGGAACAGTGAAGGTGAAATCTGTTAGGCCTGACGCCCTTGTGTTCTGGATAATCATGTCAACTACGATTCCGGCGTCAGCAACCGGCGCAAGGATTTTGGATGCAATGCCTGGCTCATCCTTAACATTTTTCAGAGTTATTCTTGCTTCATTTCTGTTGTATGTAACACCTGAAACAACCAAACGTTCCATATCTGCATCCTCATTTACGACCATTGTGCCTTCCTCTTCGTTAAACGACGAACGAACATGGACTGGCACGTTGAATTTTTTAGCAAATGCCACCGAACGGATCTGAAGAACCTTCGCTCCAAGGCTGGCCATCTCAAGCATCTCATCATAGGATACCTTTGAGAGCTTTCTGGCCTTTTTGCACATGTTAGGATCAGTTGTATATACACCATCAACGTCTGTGTATATCTCGCATATGTCTGCTCCTATTGCAGCGGCAATGGCCACGGCAGAGGTGTCTGAGCCCCCCCTTCCAAGGGTTGTTATATTGCCGAAATCATCATGGCCCTGGAAGCCCGCAACAACTGCGATTGTTCTTTCCCTGAGCATATTTCGTATGCGTTCCGCCCCTATGCTCTGTATTCTTGCGCTGCCGGACATCCTGTCTGTCCTTATGTCGGCCTGGAAGCCAAGAAGGGAATTAGCCTTGTAGCCCATGGTTTTGAGTATCATTGCAAGAATCGCAACCGTGGTCTGTTCGCCTGTGGAAAGAAGAACGTCGAGCTCTCTTTTGTCAGGCATTTCATCTATTTTTTTGGCCATGGCGATAAGACCGTCCGTTACGCCTGACATGGCCGAAAGAACAACAACGACGTCATGACCTTCGTCGTAGGTTTTGGCCACCTTTTTTGCAACGTTACGGATTCGGTCCAAATCGCCCACAGATGTGCCGCCGAATTTCTGAACGATTAGTCCCATGTTGTAATTTTCTCCTTATATTGATTTGCCAGCTCTTTTATCAGATTTGAATTTGCAAGTCCATACGCAAAAAAACTAATTTTTCTTTCTGTTATTCCGGTAACTTGAATATTAATCTCCACGTTGAAATCCGACATTTTCTGCATGATTTCAGGCCATTCTACAACAATGACCGCATTTTCAGATAGAATATCTTCAATGCCTGTATCGTAAAGCTCATCAGGGCCCGAAAGCCTGTAGAGATCAAGATGATAAAAGGCGATCCTGCCATTGTAATGATTTATTATGGAATAAGTAGGACTGGTTATGTAACTGTCTTTTGAGACGCCTGATCCAAGGGCAAGACCCTTTACAAATTCGGTTTTTCCGGCTCCGAGTTCTCCGTTCAGGCCTATGACTGTTTTGCCGTTTATAAGATTGCCAAGCATTTCAGCTAATGCTCTGGTGTGTTCAGGTGTGGCTGTCGTTACTTCGAACACGGGGGCATCCTGTCTGTTCATTTCATTCATATTACGGCTTTTCATTTAAAAAAGACTCTCAAAACTCTTTATGAATCCGAAATCATAAACGTTATTATTTAAAACCAGACCAGCAATGCAAGATGGAATGGCTGAGATTATATCTGTAGCTATAAAACCGAATGGTCCCATTGAAGCGGCAACCCTGTCAGCTGTTTTTCCGTGAATGTAAACACCAGCTGCTGCCGCATCAAGGGGTTTTAATCCCTGGGCAACAAGGCCTGCAATTATTCCGGTCAGCACATCCCCGGTTCCTGCTGTTGCAAGACCAGGATTCCCGGTTCTGTTTATCATTATTCTTCCGTCAGGAGAGGCAATCACAGTTCCGGCGCCTTTAAGAACAAGGTAAATTCCATATTCCCTTGCAAAGGATGATGCAACATTAATTCTGTCTTCCTGGATTTCAGACGTCGTTTTTTTTGCAAGCCTTGCCATTTCTCCGGGATGCGGGGTAAGAATGGCTGGAGTTTTGAGTGTTCTCAGGATATCAGGGTTTCTGGCAATTATGTTAAGAGCTCCTGCGTCAATTACGAGGGGGATTTCAGCTGTTTTGATTATTTGGGAAAGAAACTCTTTTGTCTCAGGCCCTTCATCCATTCCCGGGCCGACAGCCATGACTTGTTTGCCGTTCAATACATTATCAAGATAACTCTCTGAAATATTGGCTATACATCCTTCGGCAGTTTCAGGAATAGCTTCTGTCATTATTTCAAAAGAGGATATTTCTGCGAAAGGTCTGAGGCTGAGGGGTAGGGCAAGTGTCACGAGTCCTGCCCCGGTTCTAAGAGCAGCTACTGCGGTCATTATTGGCGCGCCTGATTTACCCGGAGACCCGCCTGCCACCAGCACGTGACCGTTTGTTCCTTTGTGGGTTTCAGGGTGTCTTTTTTTAAAAAGGCCAGAAACGTATTTTTCAGTTACAAGTTCATGAATGGGTGCAAGACTTTCAGAAATACACTTAGGTATCCCAATGTCTATAATCTCTGTTTTTCCGCAATATGAGGCTCCTGGATAAACAGCATGACCTATTTTCGGGAAACCGAAGGTCGCTGTAACCGAAGCCTTAATAGCGGTTCCAAGTGGTTTTCCTGTTTCTGAATCAAGCCCTGACGGTATATCAACGGAAAAGACGTTGGCATTTGTTTTATTCAGAAAACAAATGATATTTTCCGCAATTCCTTTAACAGGCGCATTAAGACCTGTACCGAAAATTGCGTCTATGAAAATATCCTGTCCCTTTGCTTGTGATTCAAAAAAAGACAGGTCTTTCTCCGTAAGAATTTCATTAACTGTAATACCGGTTTTTTCAAGCAGATGAAGGTTTATTCCAGCATCTCCTTGAACCAAATCCTTTGATCCCAAAAGAAATACTTTAACCGAGCCGCCTGATTCTTGTATATGAGCGGCTATATACCTGGCCATGACCAGACCGTCCCCTCCGTTATTGCCCTTTCCGCAAATCACGCAGATTTTTTTCGTTCTGAAATCAGGGAAATGATTTGAGAAAACCTCCACAGCCCCCCGGCCGGCATTTTCCATGAGAGTGTGACCAGGTACTCCGAATTCCTGTATTGTTCGGCGGTCCATTTCAGCCATTTCTGCTGGAGATACTATATACATATCAGAGTGATTCAATGAGTCTGATCATTTCACGAACAGCATTTTCCATTCCGACCATTATGGACCTGGATACTATGCTGTGACCAATGCTGAATTCGTCTATTTCTTTTATTCCTTTGAAGGCCTTTATATTTTTGTAGCAGATTCCGTGGCCGGCGTTTACTCCAAGCCCCATCTCCTTTGCAAGTTTTGCAGCGTCTATTATATCGCTCATGGCCGCAGACTGCTGCATAGGGGATTCTGCCTCGCAGAAAATTCCGGTGTGGATTTCAATCTTGTCAGCCCCCAGACTCTTTGCCAGCTCAACATGCTTCAGACTAGGATTCAGGAAAAGACTCACAGGGACTCCGGCCTGCTTCAGAGTGTCTATGGTTTCAGCTATTCTGTCTCTGTTATTTATAATGTCCAGGCCACCTTCGGTTGTGATTTCCTGTCTTTTTTCAGGAACAAGTGTGACAAGGTCTGGTATGATCTCAAGGGCTATTTTTGTCATTTCATCCGTGGCAGCCATTTCAAGAATAAGCTTGGTCTGAACCGTCTGTCTCAGCAGGTATACATCCCTGTCCTGGATGTGACGTCTGTCCTCACGCAGGTGGACGACAACTCCGTCCGCTCCTGCAAGTTCCGCTGCCGCAGCTGCAATTACAGGATCAGGATAATTTATTTTTCTGGCCTCTCTTAAAGTTGCAACATGATCCACATTCACTGCCAAACTGGCCATTAATGCCTCCTTATATAATTTTTTGTAAGCTACTATTCATCGTAACTGTCAAAAACAAGCTGTCGGTGCCCCGGTGGTGCCTTTTATGGATTCGTCGGATTAGAGAGTCCTTTGCTCGTAATTCGACATTGATCCGAATGTCGGCGGGTCGCTTTTTGGAAAAAGCTCCGCAAAAACTTTATGGTTTATCGTTAAGCCTGCCAAACATCGACTTGAATTACTGCCTGCTAATAAGATCTGAATTCATAAAATTTACGGGGGTGTGGCGAGATTTTAAAATCCCCAACGTTTCAGTTAAAAAAGGTGTTTAATGAAAAAGAATAATTAACTGGTTGTGATAGTCAAGGAGGAATTGAATTATCCTATCCATCCCTTTACAACGGTTTCAGGAAAGACTTTTGACATTATTTCATCGCTTTTTTTTTCCATAATGGCAGATTCCTCGTCACCCTGTTCATGATCATAGCCGACAAGGTGAAGGACTCCGTGGATAAGAAGTTGAAAGAGTCTGTCGTCAAATGACATGCCATACTCAGCACTTTCGGTTTGGGTAGTATCCGCTGAAATTACAACATCACCTAATATTTCAGGGTTGATTGAGTCAAAATCACCCTCATTCATGGCAAATGACAGGACATTTGTTGCTTTGTCCTTGCCTCTGTAATCTCTGTTGAGATTTCTTAT
This sequence comes from Desulforegula conservatrix Mb1Pa, assembly GCF_000426225.1. NCBI lineage: Bacteria > Pseudomonadati > Thermodesulfobacteriota > Desulfobacteria > Desulfobacterales > Desulforegulaceae > Desulforegula > Desulforegula conservatrix. The sequence continues at coordinate 30,311 of NZ_AUEY01000013.1, read as the reverse complement.
TTCAGTGTCATCCACAATGGATATGGAAAGTTCGGCGTCAGGATAACCCAAGACGTTTAAGATGTCCTGAGCCCTGGTCTCCATCACTTCCATCCGGATTTGATGGTTTGTCTGGCGGTTGTCTATCAGTACCGTCATTTTTTTGTTTTCCTTCCGATGATGGTGCCGCAGGTTCAGAATATTCGATGCGACTGTGGTAGATGCCTGTCAGAATCTTGGTAAAGCTTTTTGCGATTCTGTGAAGATCCTTGAGTGTCAGATCGCATCCGTCTAACTGATGATCGGCAAATATTTTGTTTATCAGATTCAGGATAAGGCCCTGGAGCCTTGCCTGGGTCGGGTTTTCAAGTGTTCTTGAGGCAGCTTCCACAACGTCTGCCAGCATTACGATGGCGGCTTCCTTTGTCTGGGGCGATGGCCCCTGATATCTGAAATCATTCGGATTTACAGCATCATCTCCCTTGATCTGTCTTGCCTTGTCATAGAAATATCTTATCAGGCTGGTTCCGTGATGTTGTCTGATTATGTCCGTAATTGCTTTCCCAAGCTTGTATTTTTTTGAAAGATTGGCCCCATCTTTGACATGAGACGTAAGTATGAGTGCGCTCATGGACGGAGCGAGCTTGTCATGTTTGTTTTTCATGTTTCTGATGTTTTCAATGAAATAGAAAGGCTTATTGATCTTGCCAATATCATGATAATATCCGCCGACTCTTGCAAGAAGGGGGTTAGCGTCAATTTCGGAAGCTGCCGCTTCTGCCAGAGTACCAACTATCATTGAATGATTGTATGTTCCCGGAGCTTCCAGCATAAGCTTCCTTAGTATCGGCTGATCAGGGTTGGCCAGTTCCAGCAGTTTTATGTCCGTGGTGTAGTTAAACGCAACTTCTATGAGAGGGACAATCCCTGAAGTCGCAATGCCTGCAAGAAATCCGCCTGAAAAACCTGCGGCAAGGCTTATTAATAGCTTCTGGGGCGAAAGAAATGCAATGTGCATTGATGTCGCAGCTGCAAGGAGCATATTAAGAAGACCGAGTTTAAGGGCGGCTTTTATGAACACCTTTCTTTCCCTGCAGTCCCTTACCCAGAATGCTCCCATGGCTCCGCTTAAGAGATAGAATATGAATATTTCCATATTGTTTGAAAAAATGATCGATGAAAGAAGTGAGAGCACCAGAGCAAAGGGAAGAGCGTTGCTTAAACCGAAAAAGAGACAGACTATCATTGGGCCTGCCGCCATTGGCAGACCGAAGTAAATCGCAGCGGAGTCCATTGAAAAATATGCCGCTCCAGTGAAATAGCTTGACCACGACAAAAACAGCTTGGCTAGGATAAGAAATGACAGCAGGATGGTGGCCATGAAAAGCAGGGTCTTATTATGCTGTCTTGATTCTGCCTCTGTTTTTGGAATGTGAAGTCTGTAAAAAATCAGAAACATTATTATTATGGTAAGACCTGTGCCGACTGAATTGGAGAGCATGTTTTCTCGTTTTGTCTGATCCTGAAGTGTTCTTAGCTTCATGATATGATCAGGGCTGACTCGCTCTCCTTCCCTTAGAAGCATTTCGCCCGTTTTTATCTGATATAGCACAGGTTTGACACTGTCAGCCGCGTCTTTGATTCTTTTTTCGGATTCACTTCTGTTTGGAGTAATATTTGGAGAAATCAGCTTAAGAGTCATTTCAATTACTGCGTTTGCGGAGCTTGCAGGTATTTCTTTCAGATAGCTGTGGCCAATGCTTGTTATCATTTCCTTTGCTTTTTCTGGCCAATAGAACTTTTGTGGAGGATCAATAATTTTTTCAACCCCGGTTTTAAGATTGATCAGAATAAGGCTTTTTTCTGTCTGGGATTTTATATATTCCTGGTTGGAAATTACGCCGGTTTTTAGTAATTCGGCCAGTATATTTATTGCTGCGTTTGCCGCTTCTTTGGAAAAACCGCTTTTGACAAAAGCTTCGTAAGTGGCGTCACTGACTTCTATTCCAAGTATTCTTTCAAACTCCGGTTTTTTTTCAAGAGCTGCTTGTTCATAGTTAGGTTGTTCCTGGAGAGCCTCGCCTGACTGAGCAGGATCTGAGCTGTTTTTGAATATTGCTGCGCCCATTGCAAATGAAGCGTTAATTTTTTCGATTGTTAAAGGAAGCAGTTCCTCGTCAAGATCAAATACTGCGAGGGCAGATTCAATAGCAAGCTTCCTGTTTGCTTCAGTGGCTGCGCTGTCTTCAATAAAAAAGTCAACAGGAGCCTTGATATTCCTGGTTGCTATGTCTCCGGGCCTGTACTCCGGGGCGACCACTGTGAGGCTTGGATAAAGGAAGATTGTGAAGATCAGGGTTATCACAAGTGCCAAAGCGATTCTGATGCACCTGTTGGTTCCCATAAAAATCCAGAAGGTTCTTTTGTCTATTTTAAACATGGCTTAAAATTATTGCTTCTCCATATTATTCGGATTCGTTTCTCTGCTGGGATTTTTTCAGTTGATCCTTTACTTCATAAGCAGATATTATTTTGTGAACCAGTCGATGCCTAACAACATCTTTTTTGGAGAAATATACAAATTCTATACCATCTATGCCCTGGAGGATTTCTTTTGCTTCAACAAGTCCTGATATTCTGCCCGGCTTAAGATCTATCTGGGTGATGTCCCCGGTAATGATGGCCTTTGAGTTGAATCCTATTCTTGTCAGAAACATTTTCATCTGTTCGCTCGTCGTGTTCTGTGCCTCGTCAAGGATTATGAACGCGTCATTAAGGGTTCTGCCCCTCATGAAAGCAAGTGGGGCCACTTCAATAACACCCTGCTGAAGAAGCGCGCTTGCTTTTTCAAATTTCATCATGTCATGAAGCGCGTCGTAAAGTGGTCTTAGGTATGGATCAACCTTTTCAGCCAGATCTCCCGGAAGAAATCCGAGGCTTTCTCCTGCCTCTACAGCCGGCCTTGTCAGAATTATTCTGCTTACCAGCCCCTTGGTCAGAGCCGAGACTGCTATGGCCATGGCAAGGTAGGTTTTGCCTGTGCCGGCAGGTCCTATGCCGAAAACCATGTCATTGTTTCTTGCAGCTTCAATATAAGCTTTCTGCGCCGTATTTTTTGGTGTTATGGCTCTTTTTTTTGCGGTGATATAGACTGTGTCCAGGAATATATCTTTTAGGTTGACTTTGTTGTCTCCGCTCAGGGTTCGTATGGCAAAGTCTATGTCATTGGGGTATATGGGATATTGTTCTTTGAGAAGGGCGTAAAGCTGATTCAGTATGTTGTCAGCAAGTTTTGTACTTATGCTGTCGCCTTCGATGTGTACAGTGTTGCCCCTCGCCTGGATATTTATCTCAAGTGTGTCAGCCACTTTTTTAAGGTTGCTGTTTTGTTCCCCGAAAAGCTGGCGAGCGAGGTTTATATCCTCAAAAACCAGGGTTTCCCTTATCATTTCTGAATATGAAGCCATAATCCGGATTTATACCTTGGTATTAATCCGTTCCTCCTTAAAAAAAAATTTAATTACGCAATCAGCTGCAAAAGCCCGTGACACCTAATTTATAAACACTCAAGGTGATTGGGCCTTATTATTTTTTTTGAATATTTTCAGCATTTACGCTGATGCTGATTCATAGCACACTTTATTTTTTTTTGGCAAATCTATTCCAACTATGTTTGTACCCGTAAAAGCCTGAAAAAACTTGCGCAAAAAAAGCCGCTTTGTTATTCAAAATCTTTCGCTCATATTTATTTAAGAGTTTGATACAAATCTGTTTTGCCGAACCCAAAAAGGAAACGCCTTTATTATGGAAACCATGAATCTGTTCGATGTTGTTTCTCTTTCCATACTTTCATATTGTGTGCTCAGGGGGATTTTCAGAGGGATAATAAAAGAAGCTTCTGCAATCATAGGTGTAATAGCTGGTTTCTACTGCTCTTATACCTATTATGGCCTGGCAGCAAAAAAGCTTGCGCTTTATATTACAACCCCGGCGTATGCAAATATTGCCGGCTTTCTGCTCGTGTTCTCGGTAGTTTTCGGTGTTATAAATCTCATCGGCACCGGGATCAGGTATGTTCTTAACATAGCTCTGCTCGGATGGGCAGATCGTCTTTCAGGAGCTGTTTTTGGCGGAATAAAGGCAATCATGATATCTTCCGTTATTCTTATTGCCCTTACTACATTTCTGCCTTCAGACAGCCCTACTCTGGCCGGTTCAAAAACAGCCCCGTATATTACCTCTCTATCAGAAACCATGATAAGGGTTGTCCCCCAGGAATTTAAGACAGAATTCAGAAACAAAATTAAGGGAGTGAGGAAAATTTGGGACTTGAGGAAAGATTAGCGCCGTCAGGCGTCGAAAGAATAAGGGACATCATAAGGCTCCTTAGGAGTGAAAACGGATGCCCATGGGATCGTGTACAGACTGAACACAGCATGATGTCCTGTCTTCTTGAGGAAACTTACGAGCTTGCCGAAGGTATTGAAAAAAACGACATAGAAAACATTGTAGAGGAAATTGGCGATGTTCTTTTCCAGCTTCTTTTCATTGCTGTTCTTTATGACGAAAAAAAGATTTTTGCCTTTGAAGATATAATTAAGGCAAGCGCTGAAAAAATGATAAGAAGACATCCACACGTCTTTGGAGAAGGCTTTTGCGCTACTGCCGAAGAAGCAGTTGCACAGTGGGGCAAAATTAAAAAGGGCGAGAAAGATCCCAATGAAAAGCGTTCGGTTTTAGACAGGATTCCCAAAAACATGCCAGCTCTTTTAAGGGCTTTTCAGGTTTCAGAAAAGGCGGCAAAATGCAATTTTGACTGGCCTGATCTCCCATCTGTCATGAATAAAACGGCAGAGGAATGGTCTGAATTTGGTCAGGCCCTTAAAGAAGGCGATAAGGAATCCGCAAAAATGGAGTTCGGGGACATTCTTTTCACTCTTGTAAATGTTGCAAGATGGGCGGAATTTGATCCTGAAATAGCTCTTGTTTCTTCGACTGCTAAATTCGAATCAAGATTCAGAAAAATGGAAGATATTGTCCATGAAAAAGGCCTGACCTTAGAAGATATCCCAAGGGATGAAGTTGAAAGCCTTTGGGATTCTGTCAAGATCCATGAGAAATAGGGATTTTTTTAATGATAACAATAATAGATTATGAAGCTGGTAACCTGACAAGTGTTGCAAGGGCGATATCAAATATTGGCGAGTCTTTTGAAATAACGCGGGAACCATCTAAAATAATGGACGCCGAAAGGGTCATATTCCCTGGAGTCGGAGCCGCAGGTTCTGCCATGGAAAGCCTGATTAAATTAGGTCTTGATTCGGCCATTCGGGATTTTCTGTCAACAGGAAGGCCTTTGATGGGAATATGCCTTGGTACCCAGATAATCACCGAATACAGCGAGGAAAATGATACCCCTTGTCTTGGTCTTATAAAGGGAAGGGTGACAAGATTTCCTGGCGACATGCCTTCTGAGAACGGGGGCGTTCTTAAAGTTCCTCAGATGGGCTGGAACAAAATAAAAATAAAGAAAGCCCATCCTGTCCTTGAAGGTCTTAATGCTGATGACGAGTTTTATTTTGTTCACGGATATTATCCCCAGGCTGCGGACCCTTCCCATGTTCTTGCCGAGACAGAATATGGAATAGTTTTTTCGTCTGTGATGGGTTTTGAAAATCTTGTGGCGACCCAGTTTCATCCTGAAAAGAGCGGACGGCCTGGGCTTAGAATACTTAAGAATTTCTGCGGGTGGAAACCATGCTAAGCAAAAGAATCATACCGTGTCTTGATGTGAGGGAAGGCAGGACAACCAAGGGCATCAAGTTCATGAACAACGTGGACATAGGCGATCCCGTCGACATGGCGCGTATGTATTATGAAGAAGGCGCCGACGAGATTGTGTTTTATGATATAACCGCTTCCCATGAAAAACGCGGCATAATGATAGATGTGGTAAGACGTGTCGCTGAGACAATATTTATTCCTTTTTCAGTAGGCGGAGGAATACGTACAGTTTCGGACATGCGCGACGTACTTCTTGCCGGAGCTGAAAAAGTTAGTGTTAATTCTGCGGCAGTTCTTAATCCTGATATCATTTCTGAAGGAGCTGATGCTTTCGGTAACCAGTGCATAGTTCTTGGTATGGATGTGAAAAATGTTAGCAAGAGCGAGAAATTTCCTTCAGGATATGAGGTTGTAATAAACGGTGGCAGAAAGCATATGGGCATGGATGCCCTGGAATGGGCTCTGCGGGGAGAATTTCTCGGGGCAGGGGAGATCTGTCTCAACTCCATAGATGCAGATGGCATGAAAACCGGGTATGATCTTGAGATTACTTCCCTTATTTCAAGAAGTGTACGCATTCCTGTAATTGCTTCAGGAGGCGCCGGGATTCCCCAGCATCTTGCGGAAGTTCTTACTGAAGGCTCTGCTGATGCTGCTCTTATAGCTTCTATGGTTCATTACGGCGATTATACTGTCCCGCAGATAAAAAATTATCTGGATGAGAAGGGTGTAAGAGTACGCAGGAACTGGTAGTGTTTTTTTTGGGGGGGGAAAGGTAGCTCTTTGTGTCAGGAGCCCTGTTTTTTTAAGCTTACAGTATTAGGGCTCCGGCCTGACGAATTTGAATAAAAGATCTTAAAAGGGCTTATGGCTGGGATCTGTTGAATTTATATGGAACCCAGCTATGCATAATCTCCGCGTTTAAATCTGAAGTATTCCGCATTTGCCGCTATGGCAAACTCCCTCACGACTTTCTTAATCCCTGAACCTTCGGGAAGCTTTTTTTCAGCGTCAGCATTCAGGGCATCGGCATCCTTTTTGATTGAGTCGATAACCGGCTCCATATCCTTCAGGGTGCTTGAAGGATCCTCCAGCAGTTTGGCATAATCGTCGAGTCTTGTCAGTAGCTGGTCTGTCTGGCTCATCACCTCGGATATCGTGGTTGAATCATTGAGCCTCATGAAAGAAGGATTTATACCAGTCGATTTTAAAACTGGCCCTGTAGCTTCAGGAGTAATTTCCGATGATGTTTCTGGCACTTTGGTACCGGACATTACATCTCTAAGTGCCTTACTGAAAGCATCGCTGCTGTTCTGTGTATTGCTAACGGCAGCTTTTTGTCTGATGGCTGCTAATTGTTCAGGTATATTATTTATCTTTGTCATGGCACCCCTCCGTTTCTGTTATTTGCAAATAATTAAAGCAAGAAACGGGCCAGATTGAAAAATTGGAGATTCCGGTTTATTGGCTATTAAAATTTTGCTTTAGGGCATTTTCTTCCTTAACTTTTTTCCCTTTGCCGCTTTTATAAGGAATTTTTTTCCTTAGCAAGAACGATCTTTAAACAATCTCACTCAGGTGGGTACCTATGAGCTTTTCGGCAATTTTATCAGGCTCAACCTTATACTGGTCGCTAAGATACATGGTCCGCAGCTTGGATACTTTTTCTTCGCGCGCAGGATCGGCTACAGGAGTCATATCAGCCGCACTCACGGCTTCCCTTGCGACAAGCATGTCTCTTGAGTCGCTTGACAGGCTTACCGTGTCAGTTTTTGAAGATTCTTTAGGAGTATCAGAGGTCTTTTTTCTGACACCATCTGAATATTTTGATCCTGACAGATCCTTTAGAAATATTTTTTCGCCTATGTTGTTAATAGCCATGGGACTCTCCTTACGAAGGCGATTCCATATTCTTGTCAACAGACTTCTTGGCAAGCTCTTCCAGTTTTTTCAGAACAAATCCTGTATCTTCTATGGACAGTTTTCCGGTGGTCTTATTGTTTTCTTTGTCAATTATATTGAAAACAAATTCACCGGTTGATTCTGTTCCGAAAGAAAGCTTCTGGCCAATTTCCTCTTCAAGTCTGTCGACAATTTCTCTTTCCTCAGGATTACTCGGACCGTGTCTTGCGATTCTGTCAACGATACTCGTTGCCACACGGTCGATTATTTCCTGCCTTCTGCCTTCAGAGGAAAGAGTTATTTTATCCATGGAAGAAGGTCTGTAGGCATCTATACCCCGGCCAATAAATTTGCCCTGGCTTATCTGCCTGCTGTATACCTTCATTACATTATGTATTTGGTATGATGGTATATCCATAGACCCTCTTCTCCTTGAGCCTCATATCGTCAACTGTATTAAAAAACTTTAGACGAAAAAACGTATAACGTAAAAAAAAACAATTATTTTCCTGTTTAGGCAAACCCATCATGAACTTCAAGGCCTGTCTTGCTCACTAATGGCCGATGAAGGGCCAAGATCAAAATAATAAAAAATAGAAAATAGGGGCAGCCTGTACTTATTATCGTCATTATAATGAAAACTATTCAGTTCTGGAACGGACTTGAAACATAAGCCGAATAAAATGATCTTATAAAAAAAAGATGGCTGTCAAATGCAAGTTCTGGCAATTCTTCCATAGAAAAAAATCTGGCATCCGAAGCATCGTCACCTGGATTCATTTTCCCCTCCAGGCAGCCAGCAATAAAGCCTACTACAAGAATACTGCCATATCTCGGGCTTTTGTGCGTGACAATTCCGATAAGTCTTTCGATCTTGCCCTTAAGACCCGTTTCTTCATGAAATTCTCTTAATGCCGCTTCTTCAGGTGTTTCCCCAATTTCCATGAAACCGCCGGGAAGACACCAGAATCCTTTTTTAGGCTCTTCATTTCTTTTTACAAGAAGGATTCTGCTTTTTTCATCACATGCAATTACGCATGCAGCAGGTACCGGGTTTTCATAAATTGGAACAGAACATTCTTCACAAAAGAGCCGGTCGCGGCCCTCGAAATATTTTTTCGAAAGCCGCGAGCCGCAAAAATGGCAGAATTGTTTTTGGGGGACCTTGTCAGTCGTCAAAATTGCCGTCCGGTCCTTTGTCTGTGCTCAACAGAGCCGCTTTCTGGATGATTTTTTCTTTTGTCCAGTCGGCAGGAGACTCAATTCTTGAGGCTTTCGCGCCAGGATCATGGGAAAGAGCCCTGTTGATTTCTGCAATGGCCATATCAGCTGTGTCTGTGGCATTAAAGACATTAGCCAGAAGGTTATAGCTGAATTCCTCAATTCTTTTTTCCATTCTGTCTCTTACGGCTTTGGGCTGGGAAAGAACCTTGTTTTCAAAAGGAAGATTCAGCTTTTTGTAATCATTGCCCTTTATTTTTTTGGATTCAGCGAATTCGAGCATTTCAGCCCATAGTTCTTCGGTCAGGCCTTCTCCCTTGATCTTCTTGAGATTTCCGTTCTCATCCTGATTGGCATTTCCATAATCATTTATGTCTATGCCCCATCCGGCCATCTGAAGAGCTGTGGCGACATTTGCCTTGGTTGTATTTGTTTCAGACGCTATTCTGCGAAGTCTTTCGCTGCTGTTTCCGGATGTTCCGTGCTGAGCGCCTGAAACTTTGTATTTTGCAATTGCCTGATGAATTTTTGCTGTCAGCTCAATCTGGATGCCAAGCTCATTAACTTCAATGCCGTGGGTCGTTCCATTGTTAAGGGCTATCCAGTTCGGGAAAATATCATGGGCGTTAAGGCCCTGTATCAGGAAAAGGGCCTCTTCAGGGTTTGAAAGTCCCTGATTGCCCTTGATCTCTCCAATCTCAGTTTCAAGACCGGCCCAGGCAGGAATACATGCCTTGCATATTTCTATATTGGCGAGAAGATTTTTATCATCCGGCATATGCGAGGCATCTATGGCTATCGAGGTGATTCCGGCTTCGAAAATTGTGGGGATTTCGATTAATGCCCTTGGAAGATCTGACTCCTTTTTAATGCCAAAGTGGTCTGCGTGTATTGCCACAGGAACAGTAATTCCTAATTCATTACATATTGCATCCACCTGACGGGCCATGTTCCAGAGGCTTACCGGGCAATAAGCGTCAATGCCGCCCTCTGATCGTGCAATTTCAATTATTATGGCAGAGTTTGCTCTCTGGGCTGCTTTAAGTACGCCTCTTATGACTATGTTACTGCGCGCATTGGCAGCAATTGTCATTGCTTTGCCTTTTGCGATCATTGCATTGTCGATATATTTGCCGCTGACTATTAATGCCTTTGAATTTGGGAACAGACTTTTTATGTTAGGCGGTCTTCCTACTTCAATCGCCCTGTTAAAGTCAGAAATGTTTGCCATATTGAGATACACTCCTTGTCAATGTATTTTATTCATTTAAATTATCCACTTATATCGATTAGCATTTGTAGTCAAGTAAACTAGGTGGGTTGAAATGCCTATGAAACGTAATCATATGTAATTTCAGTTATTAATGTCTTTTTATGAGCTGAAAAATATATCTAATGACGCTTGCTTTTTTTAGATGTCACATGATTTTTAATCATTGTGGAATCTACAGGCTAATGCTTTCCGATATTGTAAAACAATTGCTTAAATCCTTATCTTCGGCCGCAGATATAGGTACTTCTATAATAACCTTCGTGCCTTCACCGCGTCTTGATATTATCTTCATCCTTCCCCCCAGCATCCTTGCTCTTTCGTGCATGCCCTGAAGTCCCATTCTTTTTTCATTTATGGCCTCCTGGGATCTTGTGTCGACATTAAAGCCTTTTCCGTCGTCTTCAACTCTGAGTATGATGTTTGGATGTGATGATACTAGTTTTACATTGATATTTTTGGCGCCGGAATGCTTTTTGACATTGCTCAATGCCTCCTGAAGGAGTCTGTACAGATTTATCTGAGTGTCAGAAGACAGTTTAAGCCCTTCAATGCCCCATGACTGGAAATCCGCCTTGATTTTATATGCTGCGGTAAACTCTGAACATAATTGGGACAGGGTTTTGATTATTCCGAGCTGGTCGATTCCAGGAGGTCTCAGATTGTAAGCAAGTTCTCTGACAGAATCAATGCCGCCTTTAAGGAGAACGGAAAAATTTTTGAAGCGCATTATTGTCTGATCAGAAATGCCCGGCTCCTGATCAAGGATCGTATCACAGGCTATTTTGAGGGATGCTAGGGTCTGGGCTACGTTGTCATGGAGGTCAAGAGCTATGCGGTTTCTCTCAAGCTCCTGTGCCTTTATTATTTCCTGAGTCAAAGTCTGAATTGTCATGTGAGCCTTTTTAAGAGGCGTTATATCCCTTGCCGTGCTTAAGACGGTCTCGACCCGGCCTGACGATCCTTTTTCCGGTATAAGGCGAAGGTCAAAATATACCTCTCCTGTCCCCCAGTCATTGTAGAATTCAGTTTCAATTGGCTCTCCAGTCTCAAAAACCTTTAAAACCTTTTCTTCAAGAATTTCGAGTATCTGTTTGGGATATTTTGTTTCCTGGCAGGTCTTGCCAAGAAAATTTTCAACTGCCATGCCGGTCAAGCCAGTTATCGCGTAGTTAGCGTAAATATGCCTGAGTTGTCTGTCAAATCTGATTATTATGTCTGTTGAATTCTCTGATAGTGTCTGGAATTTGTCTTTTGGTCCAGCCTGCTGGTGGGGGAACGTGCCTTTATTTCTATGAAGAGGTTTGGCTATGCCGATAACTGAAGGGATCGATTCTATTATGATCGGCATTGTCATTATCAGCAGTCTTGTTTTTTTACCGTTTTTAAGCTCAAAATAGAACTCATCCGGGCCTGACGGGAGACCATCCATGTTCTTTTTAATCAGACTGTATGCTTTATTTTGATGCGTTACAGGAAGGGCGTATTTGTCAAAAATACTGAAACCTGCAAGTTCTTCGGGTCTTGTGTCGAAAAAAGATGCAAACTGGCTGCTTGCGTTGATTATTGTTCCTTCCCGGTTGGCTATAAAAATACCTTCTTCCAGGGAGTTAAGAAATCCGAACAACTGGCTGTCTGTGTTTTTGTTCGGATCAGGAAGCAGTGGAGAAAGATAAGGGAAAGGCAGCACGTACGAAGATTTATCAGCCCTTGGATCATCGTCTGCAAATTTTATTGCCTGAAGGCCGGTGAAAAGAAGCAATGGCTGGATTATGTACGCAAGTATTTCGGCCATATTAATAGAGAATGATCCATTAATCATTGATGATGACAAGGTGCCCAGTATAAAGAGTGATACTGTCGCGGCTGTGATCAGCGCAGTATCAGGCTTATTGGATTTCAGGGATGAATCATAGGGTATTATGAATAGAAACCAGATAAAAGCGGTTGGCTTATCACCCGACAATAAAAGAAGGAATGCAGTTAAAGCCATGAAAGCAGTAATCGCATACGCTTCTTTTTTATTAATATTTTTTTTGTCATAAAAAAAGAAAGCGGCAATTGCGGCAATTAAAATGACAGCTGGTAACAAAATATGTCTGCTCACGCTTTTCATGCATAATAGGGCATAAGGTGTTACTGCAGCCATGAAAAAAAATATGTTTCTAACCAGGTGTCCGGTTGTTTTTTGTTTGATCAGGGGATTCATTATGTTTGAAAGTCTTTTGTTCACTATAGAGAAAAAATGAAAATAGTATTTTTTTTATACCGTATATTTAAATTTCAGCATGGCCGTTCTGCCATATATTTGTTCAAAACCAAGGAGTTGAATATTGATGGCTTCGCAATAAGTCCAAAAAGGTATCTGCGTCATGCATGGCATGATCCGGCATCCAGTTTTTCAGGTACTTCTGGATGCAGGCTATAGCCGGAATGGCGGAAATTGGACTGTCTTTGACCTTTTTCTAAAAGCAACCCGCATTAGGCCGCATTTTTATTAAAAGTATTAATTAGATACAGGAATAATAACGTATTCCACACTTAACTTGAACAGAGCCATTTTTTAAGATTAAAACCAATTCCAAATCAAAGCGATAGCTAATTATATGGGTTGGTTTGGCATCGTCGTCAGCTCCTGGAGCGTAAAAACACCGTACGATTGCGTAGCGCCCTCCTCCTTGCTGTCTTGATTTCATCTTTGATTTGACAATGGTATAAGACGTTTATTTATAAAAAAGTTATAACAATTTCAAAGTATTTTTTTATAAATTCATATGATCGATTTTTAAGAGCGCTCTGGCGGACTGCTTTTTGAAAAATGCGTCACAGAAATTTTCATGATTTGGAATCCATTAATCAGTAGAAGGACAAGTATACAATACTTTTTCAAAAAGGTTTCCAGAAATCAAATCTGAAATACAAAAAATGATATTTTGAAACAGAAATGGAATAAGAGGATGGTTTATAGGATTCGTTGAATTTTATTGAAGGTTTGCTTTAAAAAAATGCTGGTGTATGGACTTGATAGTCTTGATGTCTGGCTATACGATGGTTTTGATTTTATGGTGCCGAAGGTCGGACTCGAACCGACACGGAATTACCCGCTACCCCCTCAAGATAGTGTGTCTACCAATTTCACCACTTCGGCAATAAAATTTTTTATACGCTTTATTATACGGCTGTGCTGAATGTACTTCAGAAAAAAAAAGACCCCTGATTTTTTCAGAGGTCTTTGACAGTATTTAAGCTGTCTTTATTTATGGTGCCGAAGGTCGGACTCGAACCGACACGGAGTTACCCGCTACCCCCTCAAGATAGTGTGTCTACCAATTTCACCACTTCGGCATTTATTACTTTTTATCAGCTTCGCTACTTGGCTGAGTAGCTTCTTTTGCTACCGGAGCTTCCTGGGTTGTCGCTTCAGCTTTTGGAGCTGCAGTGTGCTCTGGTTTTGTTGCTTCTTGCGCCGGAGTCTGCGTAGCAGGTGTTTCGGCTTTCTTTTCACCTTCAGCTGTCTGTGTCTTAACCGGCATGGATTTATCCATCACAGACTTGCTTTTAGGATGCCCTGACATATATGCTAATGAAAGGGATGTCAACATAAAAATTATTGCAATCGCAGTTGTTATTTTCCCTATCATCGGGGTTTCGCCGGAAGAACCAAGCAGTGCCTGGCTTGAACCTCCACCGAAGGAAACTCCCATTTCTGCGCCTTTGCCTGCCTGTAAGAGAACTATAAGGATAAGTGCTACACAGGCAAATACATGAATTGCTATTATTATTGCTGAAATCATAATTTATTATATCTTAAAATGCTGAAAAAGCTTTCAGGTTCAAGGCTGGCTCCACCCACAAGTACACCATCTAAATCAGGGAGTTGCATCAGTCCAGATATATTGTCAGGTTTAACGCTACCTCCATATATGATTCTGACTGATTTGGCAAGAGCTTCGCCGTACTTTTTTTCCAGAAAGCTTCGAATCCAAGCGTGAACCTTCTGGGCTGTCTCCGGGGTCGCAGTTTTACCTGTTCCAATTGCCCAAACAGGTTCATAAGCAATCACAATCGAATTAACCCCTGAAACGGGAACATCTTTTAGTCCATTCTCGAGTTGTCTGTCAAGAACAAAAAATGTTTTGCCGTTTTCTTTTTCAGAATCAGTCTCACCTATACAGAAAACAGGTGCCAGACCAGCCTCAATGGAAGCCCTAATTTTGCTGTTAATGTCGGTATCGGTCTCCCCGAATATCTGACGCCTTTCAGAGTGACCAATGATGACGTATTCGCAGCCAGCGCTTTTTAGCATTTTGGCCGATATTTCTCCGGTATAAGCACCTTCTTTGGCCCAGTAAACGTTTTGACCTGCCAGTTTGATTCCTGTACCAGTCAGGCAGCTGCTTAAAGGGTAGAGAGCTGTGAAAGGCGGGGCTATCATTATCTCTCTGTCAGAATAAACACCGGAGCAGAGAGCCTTCAGCTTTTCAGCAGATGCGATAGCTTCTACGCAGTCCTTATGCATTTTCCAGTTTCCGGCTATTAGCGGGACACGAGAATTCATTTATAAAGCCTCCTGGTTTAAATCTTTTTGCCTATAAAGGCCGCAAGATCCACCATGCGGTTTGAATACCCTGATTCGTTGTCATACCAGGCCAGGACTTTCACCATATTGCCCATGACATCCGTGGTTGGGCCATCAACTATTGAAGAGAATCTGGAACCGTTGAAATCAGATGAAACAAGTTCAAGTTCGCAGAATGAAAGAATACCCTTAAGACTTGTCTCCGAGGCTTCTTTAAGTGCCTGATTGACCTCTTCGGCTGTAATTCCCTGTTTTTCAACAGTTGCTACAAGATCCACAATCGATACGTTTGGAGTAGGGACTCTTATTGAAAGACCGTTCAGTTTGCCTTTCAGCTCCGGTATGACAAGCGCAACCGCTTTAGCGGCACCGGTTGTGGTCGGGATCATTGAAAGTGCTGCAGCTCTTGCTCTTCTTAAGTCCTTGTGGGGCAGGTCAAGAATTCTCTGGTCATTTGTATACGAATGAACAGTTGTCATCATGCCATTTATGAAACCAAATTTTTCTTTGATTACTTTGACCACAGGTGCGAGACAGTTTGTTGTGCAAGAAGCATTTGAAATTATGTGATGCGATGCAGGGTCATATGTGTTTTCATTAACGCCGAGAACTATTGTCGCGTCTGGATTTTTGGCTGGAGCAGAAATGATGACCTTTTTAGCTCCTGCAGCCATATGTTTGGCAGCACTCTCTCTGTCCCTGAATGCACCAGTACACTCCGCTGCGATATCCACTCCGAATTCTTTCCATCTAAGTTTTTCAGGCTCTCTGATTGACGTAACAGGGATGATACGGCCGTTAATTTCAATCGCCCCGTCTTTTGCCCTGACTTCGGCATTGATTTTTCCATGTACGGAATCATATGTAATGAGATGAGCCAGAGTGGCCGGATCTGTCAGATCGTTTATAGCTGCAATTTCAACATCTGGATTATTAAGAGATGCACGCAGCATCATGCGGCCGATTCTTCCAAGTCCGTTTATACCTACCTTAACACTCATTTTTCCTCCCAAGAGCATCACCAGCGTATTTTTTTGGTTTGCGAATTCTACAAGGCATGCCTTGAACCAAGGATCAGTTCCATGTTGAGGGCATCCTCTTCTCCGTAGTATTTATATCTTCTTCCAGTCTCGACGAATCCGGTCGTTTTATAAAGGCTGATTGCGGGCATGTTGACAGCACTTACTTCAAGATAGATTACATAGGCATTTTTCGAAGTAGAAACTTTCAAGAGTTTCTCCATAAGATTCATGCCTGTGCCAAGTCTTCTTTGATCGCTTTTGACGGCAATTTTCAGAAGATGTATTTCATCAAGAAGGAGCCTGAAAACAATATAGCCTGCCACATTGTCAGATTCATCAAGCGCCAAAAAATTAAAAGAGCCCGGTATTTCAAGCTCTTCTGTAAAACCTTTTTCGACCCAGGGTACAGAAAAAGAACTATTTTCAATTTCCATAACCTGGTCAATGTATTTGGTGTCAAATTCGGAGATCCTTGTTTTACCCAATTCAGACGCTCCGTTTGTTGCCTTTCAGGATTGAACTTGCAAGAGATATGCTTTTCTTCCCCTGTTCTTCAAGCTTTATTGCCATTTCAGCCAACGTTAATTTTTTTCTGAGATTGATTGCTTTCAGTACAATAGGCAGGTTGACTCCTGAAAGTACTTCGATTTTGCCATCCTCGAGAAAAGAATAGCTAAGATTCGATGGCGTTCCCCCAAACATGTCCGTCAGTATCAGGACGCCATTTTCGCTTTTCGCCTTTTTTACGGCTTTGTCGATGAGATTTCTGAGATTATCAACATCGTCAGTAAGGTTTATGGAAACGGCAGCCGAATTCTCTATTTTCTCACCGAGTATTGCCTCGGCGGTTTCAAGAAGGGCGTGCCCTAACTGTGCATGGGTTACTATTACTATTCCGATCATGTTCTTCCCCGCAGTTCCGGTGAAGTTGGACGTTGCAGGCATTTATGAACCGGGTTTTTTTTCCCTGTCCAGATCCCTGTGGGTGACATACACTTGAGCCGAATACTCTCTTATATGCTTGGCAATTTCATCTGCAACCGCCACGCTTCTGTGTCTGCCTCCAGTACAACCTATTGCTATTGTTAAATAGACTTTCCCCTCTCTTTTATACAAAGGGATCAAATAGTCAAGCATGTCAGTATATTTTTTCATGAAAGTCAGGGTTTCGGGAGAATTAAGTACAAAATTTCTTACCTCTTCATCCTTACCGCTGAAATCCTTAAGCTCTGCGACGAAATAAGGATTGGACAGAAATCTTACATCCATAAGCAAATCAATGCCCTGTGGCAGGCCATATTTGAAGCCGAATGAAAGAATGCTTATCTGCAGCAGATCTGTCTTTATATGCCTTCTGGCAATGGCTGTTACTATGCTTTTCAGCTCGTGGACATTTGTGTTTGTGGTGTCAATCACATTGTCCGAAATATTTCTGAGACTTTCGAGTTTGCTTTTTTCCTCTGTGATTCCATCCATAAGACTTGAGTCGTGGGTCAGTGGATGGTGCCGTCTCGTTTGACTGAATCTCTGAACAAGTATTTTTTTATCTGCCTCAAGAAAAATTATTTCAAAATCGAGTCCGTTTTCTTTCAGATAGTTGAAAACTGACTGGCATTTTGAAGGAAATCCTTTTTCCCTGAGATCCATTACAAATGCAAAACCATTGATTTCAGTATTGCTTTCCATTGGAAGTTCAAGAAATTTGGGCAGCAGATCCACAGGCATGTTGTCTACGCAGTAGAAGCCGGAGTCTTCAAAAGCATCAAGGGCTGTACTTTTCCCGGAACCGGAAAGTCCGGTTATTATGCAGATTCTGTTTATCGGCATTCTCTGGTTCCTTTAGCCTATGAATCTTCATCCTCATCTCTTATGGCTGAAATGATATCATTCAGTTCCCTTGCATGAAGAAGCTTTTCTTTTACTGCCTCGTTTTTGAGCATTCTCGATATTCTTGCAAGGAATTTAAGATACAGTCCTGTTGCATGCTCAGGCGTTATCAGCACAAAAAAAATGTGCGCGGGTTTTCCGTCCAAGGAATCGAACTGAGCACCCTTGCGACTAAGGCCAAAACCAATAACGAGGTCATTTATCCCTGAAAGCCTTCCATGCGGTATGGCTATCCCTTTGCCTATTCCAGTGCTCCCCATCTGTTCCCGTTCAATGAGGACTTTTACGAGGTCTTCGTGTTTGACCTTGAGAATTCGGGCTATAGGCTTTGAAATTTCTTCCAGCACCTCTTTTTTGGTTCTGGACTGCAGATCAATCAGGATTGCATCCGGATGCAGGGCGTCTAATACTTTCATTTTTTTATCGACCTGTACTGGCCGGGCTTAAGCTAAAGCAATCTTTACATAGCTGATAAATATTTGCCCGGCCATTTTCAGAGTTTTTGACCACCATCAGTGGATTGTCTGTGGTTTGAAAATGCTAACCACTTCATACATCCATCGGCTTATTTACATGAATCCGATTAGCTTTCTGATTCCATATCTTCGTCCTCAATACCAGCTTCTGTACTGTCGGACTTGATACCATTTTTAGAAACCGGCCTTCTTTCGCGTACTTTTTCCTTGGACTTTTTGATCTGAGCCTTGATTTTGTCTGCGGCCATGTCGATTGAAGAATACATGCTTTCACTTTCTTCCGTAGCATGAAGGCTAAGCTTGTCACCAACCAGGGTAACTTCAGCAATGTGCCTGATCTTTTCAACGCAAAGAACCACATTCGCCTCTACCGGCGCATCAAGAAGTTTATCAAGTTTTTCAAGTCTGGTTTGTACATAGGACCTTAAAGCTTCGGAGGAGTCGAAGTTTTTGAAGGTTACGGATATCTGCATGATCTACCTCCTTAGTATTGTTTGCGTTTGTTGGAAGGCAAGATTTTCATCATTTCCCGATATTTTGCTACTGTTCTACGGGCTATGTCCACATTTGCCTCTGTTTTTAGAAGTTGAGCTATTCTGTCGTCGCTGTACGGATTCTTGGGGTCCTCGCTTTCTATTATCTGTTTTATTTTTTCAAGTACCGCAGCCGAAGCTATTGCCTCGCCATGCACCCTGTTTATGGAACTGTTGAAAAAATACTTAAGTTCAAATATGCCCTGTGGTGTATTGGCATATTTGTTTGATGTCACCCTGCTTATTGTTGACTCATGCATGTTTATATCAAGAGCCACATCCCTTAGCACCATGGGTTTCAGATATGCAACCCCTTTTTCAAAAAATTCCCTCTGAAATTTGATTATGCTCTCCATTACGCTGTAAATGGTTTTTTGGCGTTGCTGGATGCTTTTGATGAGCCAGGCGGCCGAGCGTATCTTTTCCTGGAGGTATTCTTTGGTGCTGCTTGTCATATCTCCGCCCCTTGAGGCGGCCTGTCTGTAATACGAATTGATGTGCAGTCTCGGCATGCCGTCATCGTTCATCATAATAATGAAATCATCATCATGCTTGTAAACATAGATGTCCGGAACAATGTAGATTGGATCTTCATCATTGAAGCCTCTGCCAGGCTTGGGCTCCAGGGATTTAATGATGCTTATGGCCTCAACCACCTCTTCAATTTCTACCTTGAGTGCTTTTGCAATTGCTTTAAGATTTCTGTTTTCGAGATTCTTGAGATGGTCTTTGATGATGGCTTCCACAAGCTCATCTTCAATATTCAGGTGTCTTAGCTGGGTCATCAGGCATTCGGTCAGATCCCTTGATGCTACGCCCACAGGGTCGAATGCCTGTATTTTTTTTAAAACAATTTCAGTTTCTTCAATGGTCACCCCGGCGATTTTTGAAATCTCTTCAATATTTGCCTCGAGATAGCCGTCTTTGTTCAGGCTGCCGATTATTGCGCTTCCTATCCTCTCTTCTATTTCATCAGGAGCAGACATGAGCAGCTGCCAAAGCAGATGATCTTCTAACGAGTCCTTTTTTGCGATAAAAGATTCATATTTTGGAGCTTCTTTTTCCTCGCCTTCGTTTCTTGTCTTGCCGGATCCGCCATAATCGTCAAAGTATGCTTCCCATTCAGTATAATCATCCTTGAGTTTTTCCTCGATTTTTACTTCTTCGAGGGGGGCGTCCATGGAAGCCTTGGCAAGCTCTTCTGCCTGTTCAAGTCTTGCGTCTCCGCTCATGTCAAGGGACGGCTCCTGCAATTCCTCCAAAGTAGGATTTTCTTCAAGCTCCTGACGGATATGGTCAATCAGCTCAAGCTGTGGAAGCTGAAGCAGTTTGATGGCCATCTGTAACTGTGGCGTCATCACAAGCTGCTGTGCAAGTTTTAATTGTTGCCTTAATTCCATTGCCATAATTTATAGTTTGAACGTGTCGCCTAAATAGTTCTTTTTGGCTATCTCGCTGGTTGCTATTTTTTCGGGAGAACCCGACTCAATGACTCTTCCATTACTCATAATATAAGCATTGTCACATACACTGAGCGTTTCCCTTACATTATGATCTGATATCAGAACTCCAATGCCCTTGTCTGTGAGATGGGATATAATCTGTCTGATATCGATTACAGCAAGCGGATCTACCCCTGCAAAGGGTTCATCAAAGAGCACAAACTCAGGATTTGTCGCAAGCACCCTCGTGATCTCGAGTCTTCTTCTTTCTCCGCCCGAAAGAACCGAAGCCCTGCTTTCCGAAAGATGCCTTATTCCAAGTTCATTCATGAGATCTTCGGCCCTTGTTTCCATTTCTGCATTGGTGAGCGGAAGGGTCTCAAGGATGAGCATTATATTGTTTTTGACGCTCAGCTTTCTGAAAATTGAAGCGTCCTGGGGGAGATATCCAATCCCTTTTCTTGCCCTTATATGTATCGGGTAAGGTGTTATATCCTCATCTCCGAGAATCACTCTGCCTGATTCGGGCCTTATCAGTCCAGCCGCCATATAGAATGTCGTGGTCTTGCCAGCTCCGTTTGGCCCTAAAAGGCCAACCACCTTGCGGCTTTCCACCTCTATATCGACACTGTCTACAACTGTTCTGCCATTATAGGTCTTTACAAGCTTTTGAAGCGAAAGCACAGACATTTTATCAAAACCCGCTTTTGTCAGAAAAAATAAGCCCCGAAGCCCTTGATTTGCCGCTGCCTATACATTCCGAAATAGATGTGTTCTGGTCAATAACTATTTTATTGCAGGTTAATTTTCCTTCTGGCCCAGTTACTGTCGAGTCCTTGCCAGTAAGAATTATTTTCTTGTCATCGGCTGTAAAAACTGCCTTTTCAGTTATGGCCAGACGTTTTCCCATGCTTATGTTTACATTGCCAGTGGCCGTTACTTTTTTAATCTGCTGGGTTTCGGTTGGTTCTTTTTTAGATTCGCCCTGTTTTGTATCAGGTTTTGAGCCTGAGAAATCTATTTCAATCTGGTCTGCGCTGATCTGTTTGTCTTCCTGGAAAATAACGGCTTTTCCTATAAGATTTACAATTTTCTGGTTGAGGTTGGTCGTCACTTTGTCTGCAGAGAAGGAGATTGGAACGCCTGGTTTGGATTCCGGCAGTTTCTGCTGTGATGATGCATCGCCCTGACAGGCCAGAAATATGATAGTTGCTAAAGTTATAATGATTCCGGTTTTATGGTTGTTTGAAATAAAGGTCATTAATAATCCCTTTTACATGTCCGGAGCATATGATTTCGCTTCCGTTCAGATCCAGGCTGAACCCGTCAGCCGTCATATTCAGTCTCGATCCTGTTACTTTGACCTTTTCTTTGGATTCTATTATATGCTGTTTGCTTTCATAATTCAACTTGGCAGTTGTTATTGTATGGTCAAAATATGTAAGGGAGACATCACCCTCTGCTTCGATTGCGCCGGTTTCAGCACTTATTCTGCATTTTTGAGCTGACAGCCCTGCTTCTTTCCCGTCTTTATTAAAAAAAGATGCCTTTGCTCCGGTGAATACGGCTATTTTGCCTGCTTCGAAATAATCAACCCGGTCTGCCTGAAGGCCCCACTGCTTAATTCCGTCCTTGATCGATTCATGCTTTATACTAGATGCGGAAAGAGTTGCTTCAGGATTGATGTTTGACGAGTCCGGTTTTTTTGCAGGCGTTTTAAAACGTGAAAAAACAAAGGACATGATGACTGCGGCAAGCACAATTAATGCCGCTATAGCCAGTATTCTTCTGATTGTCCTGTTATCCATGCCTATTGTCATAATTACGCTATATTAAATATGATGGTCTCTCAAAAAGTCAAAAATGGGCGGTGTCGTCACGCCGGACTTGATACGGCATCCAGTAATTACAAATAGTTCTGGATTCCGGCTCCCGATTTTCACAGGGACAGGCCCCGCCGGAATGACGGTAATCGGACTTTTTGCGACTTTGTCAAATATCACGCCTGTTTTTAGTCAGATTTATTATATTCACCATCTGAATAGGCTTTATTTAAAGAACTTTTCTGTGGCAGCTTCCCAAAGCCCCTGGGACTTAAGGATTGCTTCACAAATTTCTCTGACAGCGCCTTTGCCGCCGTTTTTACTACTTGCAAAAGCAGCAATCTTTTTTACCTCATCTACTGAATCAGCAACAGTCAGGGGTATTCCCACTCTTTTTAAAAGAGGGATGTCCGGAAGATCATCCCCTATAAATGCAATCTCTTCGGCTGCAAATCCAGTATCCTTGCATATTCTTTCAAGAATCTTGCCTTTGTCTGAGACACCATCGAATATGGTTTCGATTCCGAGATCCTTGCATCTTTTAATGAGAGCTTCTGATTTTCTTGCAGTTACTATACCGACCATTACGCCTGAGGTCATCAGAAGCCTTATCCCAAGACCGTCCCTGACACTGAATTTTTTTATTTCAGTATCGCTTCCATAGATTATTTCTCCCTCGGTTAGCACTCCGTCCACGTCCAGCAGAAGCATTTTTATCTTTTTAAAAATGGCGTCATTCATATTGAGGCTGTCCTATTTGATTACAATGTCACGGATCATTGCAAGCTGGGCTATTATCTTTTCAGCATCATCGAGTCTCAGGGAATTTGGGCCATCGCATAAAGCCTTGTCAGGATCGGGATGGATTTCCATGAATACAGCGTCGGCTCCTGCTGCAACCGCTGCCCTTGCAAGCACAGGCGCAAATTCTCTGTTTCCTCCGGAGCTGTCTCCCTGACCACCTGGCAGCTGTACGCTGTGTGTGGCGTCAAAAACAACAGGGCATCCTGTTTTCTGCATTATTGGTATTGATCTCATATCAGAAACCAGGTTGTTATAGCCGAAGGACGCTCCTCTTTCTGTTATTAGAAGATTTTTGTTGCCCGTTGATTCAGCTTTTTTGATCACATTGGCCATATCCCATGGTGCAAGGAACTGCCCTTTTTTTATGTTGACAGGTTTACCTGTTCTGGCTGCTGCGAGTATGAAGTCGGTCTGCCTGCACAAAAAAGCAGGGATTTGAATAAGATCAAGTACTTTTGACGCTTTTTCTGCTTCTTCCATCAAATGGATATCAGAAGTTACAGGAACCCCCACTTCTTTTTTGATGCTGTTTAGAATTTCGAGGCCTTCGTCTATACCCGGGCCCCTGAAGGATGAAATGGAGGTTCTGTTGGCTTTGTCGTATGACGCCTTGAATATAAAAGGTAGTCCGAGTCTGGTGGTAATGTCCTTGAGTGTTTTTGCTATTTTCAGTGTAATCGAATATTCCTCGATTACACATGGGCCTGCTATAATGCATAAGGGGAGGCCGCTGCCTATTTCAGTACCTTCACAAATTGTTACTTTGTTGTTCATATTGCTGCACCGTATTATTATGGAAAATATGTTTTAGAGAATCCGAATTATTTAGACTATTTCGAATTATACCCGACAAGGTCGCAAAAAGTCGATTTTCCTCATCACGGCGCAGGCCGGAATTCAGAAGTATTTAAAAATACAAAGATGCCGGATCAGGTTCGTAATGACGCTGACGCTTTTATTTGCCTTTTTGCAGGCCCATCATAAATTAATTAGTTTTCATGAAAATCCGTCTGCCATGCTGATCTTTATCAATAAATTGGGCAGACCCTTATTTCTTTACCATCCTCTTTAAGAGTTTTAACAACCCTTACCCCAAGCCAGCAAAGCTAACCCGCGTCTGTTTAAAAGTCAAGCTGTGAAAAACGGCTTGCCTGCCATGATCTAAGTTGTTAATAACATGGTTTGGCAAAAAACATAATTAAATAGGAATTGGAGTTTACGAAGTTGCAGCTCAATAGAAAAAGAAGCAAAATCGGCACTTTGTTGGGGTTTTTATTTTTTTTGCTGGTCGCGGCCATTTTTGTCGGGCTGTTTATCAGATTTGAATGGGAAAAACCTGTACTTGAATTAACTATGGCCTCGGATTCTATTGGTTCGGATCAGGGAGTGAAGGGAACAATATCCGATGAAAAGAGCGGGCTGAGAAAGCTTAAAGCTGTCCTTATCAAAGATGGCAAGGAAATGGTGCTTCTTGAAAAGGATTATTCAAATGGCGCTTTCTGGTCAAACAGCGGAGTCAATTCAGACAGTTTCGAGATAAAAATACAGCTTAAAGATCTAAATATCCAGGATGGTGCTGCTGTTCTGAGGGTAACAGGTTGGGACTGCTCATGGAATGGCTGGTTCCACGGCAATAAAGTCGAGTATGAAAAAAATGTTCTTATTGATACAAAACCCCCTGTGGTCACGGTACTCAATACACAGATTTATCTGAATCAGGGAGGAACCGGTTTTGTTGTATACAAGACCAGTGAGCCATGCAGTAAAACAGGCGTAAATATTGGAGGTCGTTTTTTTAAAGGATATCCAGGTTATTTTGATGGCAGACAAGATGTTCATATCTGCTTTTTTGCTGCCAGCCATGAACCTGTGCCTTTGGGAGAAATTAATGCAGAAGCATTTGACCAGGCTGGGAATAAGGGGAAATCAGCTTTCCGGGTTATTTTTAAAAAGAAGGTTTTCAAAGTTGATACTCTTGTTTTAACTGATCGTTTTTTTGAAACCAGGCTTTCTGAGTTCCCTGTGGAG
This sequence comes from Desulforegula conservatrix Mb1Pa, assembly GCF_000426225.1. Taxonomy (NCBI): domain Bacteria; kingdom Pseudomonadati; phylum Thermodesulfobacteriota; class Desulfobacteria; order Desulfobacterales; family Desulforegulaceae; genus Desulforegula; species Desulforegula conservatrix. The sequence goes on along the minus strand of NZ_AUEY01000013.1, from coordinate 5,561 downwards.
GGTAAAACTCTGCTGGACAAGTTTCTGGTTATAAACAGAGATTTAAGAGCAAAAAATGCTGCGCAGATTTTTGCATCTGGTCAGAATTCAGAGAGTTCAATGCTTTGGAAAGGCCCTTTCATGAGGCTGCCTGATGCTGCTCCACGTGCTGGTTTCGCTGATGAGAGAATATATACTTATAATGGTAATAATGTTGACAGGCAGTTCCATTTAGGCGCTGATCTAGCGTCTCTTGCAAAATCAAAGGTTCCGGCAGCCAATAATGGAAAAGTTGTTTTAACAGAAAATATTGGTATTTACGGCAACAGCGTAGTAATTGACCACGGGTTTGGAATTTTAAGCCTTTATTCCCATCTGAGCCAGATTGACGTTCAGGTCGGCCAGAGCGTGGAAAAAGGGCAGGGAATAGGTCTTACTGGGGAAACAGGACTAGTGCAGGGAGATCATCTGCATTTTTCGATGATTGTCCAGGATATGTTTGTAAACCCGATTGAGTGGTGGGATCCTCACTGGATTCAGGATAATGTGAAACTTAAAATTGATGAGGCCCGAGGTCTTATCAAATAGGTTTTAAAATAATTCAGGGAAAATCGGAAAATATGAGTAAATATAAGGTAAATAAAACCTTTCAGGAAATAAATGAAAAAATCAGATCCGGAAAGGCCGTGGTTGTAACTGCCGAGGAAATAATCGGGATCGTGAAGGAGAAAGGGCCGGAACAGGCCGCTAGGGAGGTGGATGTTGTTACCACAGGAACCTTCGCTCCAATGTGTTCTTCAGGCGCTTTTATTAATTTTGGCCATTCCCAGCCAGGGATAAAAGCTTCCCAGGTCTGGATAAATAATGTGCCTGCATATGGAGGCCTTGCTGCAGTTGACTGCTATATTGGTGCTACCGAACCATCTGTGGATGATCCTCTTAATAAGGTACGGCCAGGTCTCTTTAATTACGGCGGTGGTCATGTCATTGAAGATCTTGTTGCCGGCCGCAAGGTGCGCATCAGGGCAACCGGATATGGAACAGACTGCTATCCCAAACGTGAGATAGAAAAAGAGGTTACGCTTGAGGAAATTCCCCAGGCGACTCTTTGCAATCCCAGGAACGCATACCAGAATTACAACTGTGCTGTGAACGTCTCTAACAAGACTGTATACACCTATATGGGAACTTTAAAGCCCAAGATGGGGAACGCATCCTATTGTTCCGCCGGCCAGCTCAGTCCTTTATTCAATGATCCTTATTATATGACAATAGGTCTCGGAACCAGGATTTTTCTGGGTGGTGGCATCGGATATGTTACATGGAGCGGCACCCAGCATCGTCCTTCAGTTCAGAGAACTGAAATAGGAATGCCTGTTTCGCCTGCCGGTACGTTATGGGTAATGGGCGATATGAAGCAGATGTCAGATAAATGGCTTAAAGGCGCAAGCCTAAGAGGATACGGCACTTCTCTCTTTGTTGGCATCGGGGTTCCAATTCCTTTGCTTAATGAGGAGATCGCTATGTATGCCGGTGTTTCTGACGATGATATTTTCACCCAGGTTGTGGATTATGGTGAGGATTATCCTACAGGAAAGGCAAGGAGTCTCGCCCAGGTAAGCTACTCCCAGCTTAAAAGCGGATCTATAATTGTTGATGGAAAGGAGATTCCGACTGTACCTCTTTCTAGCTATTCCAAGGCAAAGGAGATATCAGTCATCTTGAAGGACTGGATAAAGGGTGGCAGATTTTTGCTGGGCGAACCCCAGTTTACTCTGCCTGTATAAAGAACAAAAAACACAGAAAGGAGTTTCCTTTTGGAAACCTCGAAGAAAAAAATTAAAAGCCGCTTGCAGGAAAACATCGAGGCTGTTGTAATAGCACTTGTACTTGCACTCTTCATAAGAACATTCATTGTTCAGGCCTTTAAGATCCCATCGGGGTCGATGCTAAACACCCTCCTGATCGGAGACCATATCCTGGTAAGCAAATTCATCTATGGTGTAAAAATACCTTTTACAGGGAAAACGATATTACCTCTTTCTGATCCTAAAAAGGACGACATTATCGTGTTCAGCTACCCTGTAGACCCTTCCAAGGATTTCATCAAAAGGGTTGTGGCAGTGGCAGGAGATACGATAGAGATTAAAGACAGGCTTATTTATATCAATGGCCAGTGGGAAGGTGAAAAAACATTTACCCGCTTCGATGATGATTCGCCAAAGCCAGGAGCTATTCCTCCGAGTGCTTTTGAAAAGTGGTGGCTCAATCAGATCCAGCTGAACAGAGAAGTCAATGTTGATCCAAGAATGATCAAAGATAATTTCGGCCCCATCAAGGTTCCTGCTGATAGCGTTTTTGTCATGGGGGACAACAGGGATAACAGCCATGACAGCAGATTCTGGGGCTTTGTGAATCTCAAGGAAGTTAAAGGCAAGGCATTCATTATTTACTGGTCATGGGACAGTGAAAACTTTGGGGTAAGATTTAACAGAATCGGCAAGCTGGTCAGTTGATTTATTGCAAGATATGATTTACTGATTTTTTGAAATTTTTCAGTTACAAAAATTAAAGATCCATCCGCAAAAAATAAGTTTCGGGATATCCTGGATGTAAAAGACAGGGGTTAATCGAATTTATGACCTGCTGATGGATTTTTTGCGAGATAACCTTACTAATGACGGCAGCGTTAACCACAGGGGGATCATGCAGCTTTCAGGAAAAGATATATTGGATATTTCATCACTCAGCATGGACGAGATAAATCTTATTCTCGATACGGCTGAAAGGATGAAAGAAATAAACCAGCGGCCGGTAAAAAAAGTTCCGCCACTCAAAGGCAAGACCATAGTTCTTTTTTTTCATGAACCAAGCACCAGAACAAAGCTTTCATTTGATATTGCTGCAAAGAGGCTTAGCGCAGACAGTATTTCAATGGCAGCAAGCTCAAGCAGTATGGTAAAGGGTGAAACTCTTCTGGATACGGCGAAGACTCTTGAGGCAATGAATCCTGATATTATTGTTATCAGGCATTCTTCTTCAGGCGCTCCGCATTTTATAGCAAAGCATCTTAAGGCTTCTGTGATTAACGGAGGAGACGGCATGCATGCCCATCCTACCCAGGCTCTCCTTGATATGATGAGTGTCCGTCAGAAAAAAGGCCGGCTTGATGGCCTTAAAATTGCTGTTATAGGCGATATAGCCCATAGCAGAGTCGCAAGGTCAAATATAGAGGGATTTACTAAAATGGGTTCTGAAGTAGTTGTTGCAGGGCCTCCCACGATGATTCCAATTGGCATAGAATCCATGGGCGCAAGGGTCGCCTATTCGACTGACGAAGCAGTTAAAGGCGCAGATGTTGTCATGATGCTGAGGATTCAGAAAGAAAGACAGGGCGATTTTCTTTTTCCAAGTGAAAGAGAATATGCCAGAGAGTTCGGACTCAATCCCAAAAGACTTGAAAAAGCGGCTCCTGACGCTATTGTTATGCACCCGGGGCCTATGAACCGTGGGGTTGAAATTTCTTCTGATATAGCTGACTGCGGCAGATCTGTAATTCTTGAGCAGGTCTCAAACGGGGTTGCTCTCAGAATGGCTCTTTTCCTCTTACTTTCAGGCGGGGTGAAAAATGTTGACGAAGATTAGTGGCGGTCATGTGATTGACCCTGGATATATAAATGCAAGAATGGATATCTGGATTAAGGACGGATCCATATTTGAAGTCTGTGAAGAAGGCAAGGGCACTCTGGAATCTTCTTCGCCTGACAGAATCATTAATGCTGCCGGAAAGATCGTTGTTCCTGGCCTTATTGATATGCATGTCCATTTGAGGGAACCTGGTCATGAATATAAGGAAACCATTGAGACTGGACTTAAGGCAGCGGTGGCAGGAGGTTTTACTGCTGTTTGCTGTATGCCGAACACAAAACCTGTAAACGACAACGCCCAGATAACTTCATTCATACTTGAAAAAGCAAGGCAGGCCGGGCTTGCAAAGGTTTATCCGGTCGCTGCCATAAGCCTCGGTCTTAAAGGAGACTCACTCGCTGAGTATGCCGAATTAAAGACAGCCGGAGCAATTGCGGTTTCTGATGACGGAATGCCTGTATCAAGTGGAAGACTGATGAGGAACGCCATGGAATATGCCAGCTGTTTCGGGCTTCTCACTATAGCTCATTGCGAGGATCATGAACTTGCCTGTAACGGGTGCATGAATGAAGGCTCTGTATCCACAAGGCTCGGGCTCCGCGGGATTCCCAATATTTCAGAGAGTATAATGGTCATGAGGGACATTGAGCTTTCAGATCTCACGGGTGTTCCTGTTCATATTGCCCATGTCAGCGCAAGGGAGTCTGTAAATGCAATACGTGAAGGGAAGAAAAGGGGAATCAAGGTAACCGCAGAGACAGCACCTCACTATTTTACTCTCACTGATGAGGCGGTCGGCAATTACGATACAAATGCAAAGATGAATCCTCCTTTAAGAACAGAGACTGACAGGCTTGCGGTGATAAAGGGACTTGAAGACGGGACGCTTGATATCATTGCCACTGATCACGCACCGCATTCTGTGCTTGAGAAAGAGCTTGAATTTGACAAAGCCGCAAATGGCATCTGTGGCCTTGAAACCTCCCTTGGACTCAGCATGAAGCTTGTTCATGACGGTATAATCGGCATGGAAAGCCTTGTCAGGCTAATGTCTACAAGGCCGGCCGAAATTCTTGGAAAGGATAATCACCTAAAGCCAGGAAATAACGCAGACATTGCAATTATTGATCCTGATGCCGAATGGAAAGTTGATTCTTCGAAATTTCAAGGAAAGAGCAAGAATACCCCTTTTAACGGATGGGATCTGAAGGGCAGGGCTGTCATGACCATTGTTGATGGCAGGATTGTTTTTGAGCTGTGATCTATAAGTTACTATGAATATTGTCTAATACTGTACTTTTTGTTCAGGCCCCGATCTTTAAAAATCAGTGGGGAACTGATTTAAAAAAACTCCCCGCACTTCTTAAAAAAAATTCTAACTATTCAGCTTAACATTTTTATTCTTGGAAAACCCTTTTTGTAAAAAGTGTTTTCCAAAACTTTCCCAAAAACTTTTCAGTTTATTTGGCCATTGTGCTTTCAAGTAAGGCAAGGCAGAGAAATATTGAGCGTTAGCTGGGCACAAGGCCAATCACCAACAAACCCAAAAGTTTTTGTGGTTATGCTCAATTCTCAGTAACACTTGAAAGTTCATGGGCTTAATATTTTTGAAAATCTAAAAATATCGGTTTTTTGCCTACTAACAAAACCGTAAAGTTTTTGCGGAGCTTTTTACAAAAAGCGACCCGCCGGAGGCACTCGGCTTAACGTCGGATTACGGACAAAGGGCGTCCTAATCCGACCTGATATGGTTGTCACCAGTCAAGAGAATAATAATCTCCCATCCACTTTTTTAGTGGTGGCAATGGACATTATGCCCAGAGCATAGGCAGAGGCGAAACAGGTTAAGCGACGATTGATCAACCTGATATACGCGGGTTGGATACCGCATGACAAGACTTCATCGCGGAGCTGCCTCATTCTACGAACGGGAG